>NZ_CAUFLV010000007.1:0-108527 GCF_959026545.1 uncultured Collinsella sp. | reverse complement strand
GGCCTGATCCTCTCGTAGATTTGTTCAAGAAGGTGTTGCCACATCAGCCACATCACGAGTACGTCCAGTTGGCCCTCGAGGGCCGCGAGCACGAGGCGGTGCAGTAGGTTGAGGTTCCTGGTACTCGGCGCCTCCGGCATGGCGGGGCACCTCATCTCCCTCCACCTCGAGGAGCGGGGGCACGACGTGACCGGCTTCTCCCGGCGCGGCGTGCCGTTCCTGGACAGCCAGGTCCTCGGCGATGCGCGGGACGAGGCGCTCCTGTCCGAGACGGTCGCCTCGGGGGGCTACGACGTCGTCATCAACTGCGTGGGGGTCCTGAACAGGGCCGCCGAGACCAACCCCGACGCCGCGTGGCTCAACGGCGAGCTGCCGCACGCGCTCGCGCGCATGACCGAGGACGTCCCGACCCGCGTGTTCCACATGAGCACCGACTGCGTATTCGCCGGGAACACCGGCCCCTACACCGAGGTCAGCGTCCCCGACGGGACGAGCGCCTACGACCGCACCAAGGCCGCGGGCGAGCTGAACGACGGCAAGGACCTCACCTTCCGCAACTCCATCGTGGGCCCGGACATGAGCCCGAGGGGCATCGGCCTTCTGAACTGGTTCATGCAGCAGCCCGGCCCCGTCAAGGGCTACACCGGGGCGATCTGGACGGGCCTCACGACGCTGGAGCTCGCCAAGGCCATGGAGCACGAGGCGGGCGAGGACGCGGCGGGCCTCGTGAACATGGTCCCCGAGGGCTCCATCAGCAAATACGACCTGCTAGGGCTGTTCAACCGCGAGCTGCGCGGCGGCTCCGTGGAGATAGTGCCCGACGCGGGCCTTCAACTGGACAAGACGCTCGTGCGCACCAACTTCGAGCCGACCTATCGTCCCAAGCCCTATCCGGAGCAGGTCCGTGAGATGGCCGAGTGGGTCCGCTCCCACCGGGACCTGTACCCCCACTACGAGGTGATGTAGATGAGCAAGCTCAAACTCATGGTCGTCATGGGCACGCGCCCGGAGATCATCAAGCTCTCGGAGGTGGTCCGCAAGGCCGACGGGTACTTCGACCTCTCCATCGTCCACACCGGCCAGAACTACGACTACGAGCTCAACAGGGTCTTCTTCGACGACCTGGGCATCCGCGAGCCGGACCGCTACCTGGGCGTGGTGGGGGACGACCTGGGGCAGACGATGGGGAACGTGGTCTCCAAGTCCTACGCGCTCTTCGCCGCCGAGCGGCCCGACGCGGTGCTCGTGCTGGGTGACACGAACTCGTGCCTGTGCGTCATCTCCGCGAAGCGCCTCAAGATCCCCGTCTTCCATATGGAGGCGGGCAACCGCTGCAAGGACGAGAACCTTCCCGAGGAGGTCATCCGCCGCATCGTCGACGTGACGAGCGACGTGAACCTGTGCTACTCGGAGCACGCGCGCCGCTACATCCTGGACAGCGGCGTGAGGCCCGAGAACACCTACGTGGTGGGCAGCCCCATGGCCGAGGTGCTCGACCGCGTCATGCCGAGCATCGAGGAATCGACCGTCCTGTCCGACCTCGGCCTGGAGGCCGGTCGCTACATCCTGCTCTCCGCCCACCGCGAGGAGAACATCGACATCGAGGCGAACTTCATGAGTCTCATGAACGCCGTGAACGCGATGGCGGAGGCCTACGGCGTGCCGGTGCTCTACAGCTGCCACCCGCGCAGCGCGAAGATGATCGAGCGGAGGGGCTTCGAGTTCGACCCGCGCGTGATCCGGCACAAGCCCCTGGGCTTCTTCGACTACAACCAGCTGCAGCGCAACGCCCTGTGCGTCGTCTCGGATTCGGGGACCCTCCCCGAGGAGGCCTCGTACCTCAAGTTCCCCGCGGTCTCGGTGCGCACCTCGACCGAGCGCCCCGAGGCCATGGACGCCGGCGTGTTCTGCGTGGGCTCCATCACGACCGAGCAGGTGCTCCAGGCCGTGGACCTTGCCGTCGCCATGCACGCCAACGGCGACGACGGGATCGAGGTGCCCGCCTACGCGGACCGCAACGTTTCCGCGAAGGTCATCAAGCTCATCCAGAGCTACACCGGCATCGTGAACAAGATGGTGTGGAGGAAAGCTTAGCTTGAAATACGTCCAGATAAACGCGTATTCGGGCGGCTGGGCCGACTCGATCATTTTTAAGAAGCACCGCGAGCTTGTCGCTGCCGGCAACGAGTCGTGGGTTTTCTGGGCTCGCGGAAAGCACGAGCAGGACGACCATCTGCAACGCATCGCCAGCTACCCCGAGGTGTGCTTGGACGCGGCCTTGACTCGCTTGGACGGTAGGCCCGGATTCCACTCCAAGGCGATTACCCGTAGGATGCTGAAGAAGCTCGACGAGATAGATCCGGACGTCGTGCATTTGCACTTGCTTTTGGGTTACTACATAAACGCCGAGATGCTGTTTGAGTGGCTTGCAGCGCATCGCTGCAAGGTTGTATGGACGTTGCATGATTGCTGGGCGTTTACGGGACACTGCATCTACTTCACATACGCGAAGTGCGCGCAGTGGCGTTCCGGGTGCGCTGCATCTACTTCATGCCCGCAGAAGCGGACCTACCCTGAGACCCTTGCGGGCGATTCATCCGTTCGTTGGTCATATGAGCGAAAAAAACGCCTGTTCACCATGCTGCCTGCGGAGCGCGTACAGCTGATTACGCCCTCGCAATGGCTCGCCGACCTGGTAAAGCAGAGCTTCCTCGGTAAGTACGACGTGAAGGTCGTCCACGATACCGTGAATACAGATGTGTTCAAGCCGACGCCGAGTGACTTCCGCGAGCGCCAGGGTCTGGAAGGTCGCTTCTTGGTTTTGGGCGTTGCTGCTTCGTGGAGCGAGCGCAAGGGTCTTCCTGTGTTCGTTCAGCTGGCGAAGGAGCTTGACCCTGCGCGGTTCGCTGTCGTGGTCGTGGGGCTCTCGAAAAAACAAATTAAGCAGGTCAAGGCGGAGGCGCCCCCTATTATCGCGCTGCCCAGGACCAACTCCATGAGGGAGCTCGCCGAGATTTACACGGCTTGTGACGTGTTACTGAATCCTAGCGCCGAGGAGACTTTCGGTATGAATGTGGCCGAAGCCGTCGCTTGCGGTACGGGTGCGATTGTGGTGGAAGGCTCCGCTTGCGCCGAGGTGGCTGATCCTGAAAAGACGGCAATGGTGCCCGCGGGTCTTGAGGGGCTTCGTGAGGTTGTTGAGGACTTGAATCTGGAGTGCAGAGGTGGAAGGATAGAATGCGCGCAGTAGACAAGGTGAAAAGTACCGTTCTAAATGCTTCCGCTTCTAGTGTCGGAACGATGCTAACTCTGATTGCGTTTTCCCTGATTATGCTGGTTGTGGGCGCTCCAACGAATGACTATCAGGTGTGCAACCAGCTTGTAATTATCGCTGCCATATGCTCTTATGCGGGCATGCTTTACCATGCCTTTAAGCTCACCGATAGCATCAGTTTCTATCTTCTTGTCCTGCTTGTGTCGTTTCCATTTTATTTCGGTAAGCAATTACTTGTCGCTTTTGGACTCAAGCCTGCCCGTATATATATATCGTCTGCTGCGCTAACCGTTTCATCCACTTGGGAATCCAGTTTTTTCATCCTTCTGTCACTCTCGATTTTGCAGCTAGGTTATTGTTTGTTTGCCAAGCGGCGTTCTCCAGACTTGAGGGCGCAGGCGGAGCAAGCGAGATGTTCAAAGTCGTATTATGCGCTTCGCAAGGCAAGTGTGTTTCTTATAATCGTTCTTGCGATACCCACACTTTTCTATCTATTTGAAAACATTCAACTTACCAACTCGGTTGGTTATGGTGCTCGTGTTTCTGACGCTGCATATCGACGGTCTGGAATAGCCAATGCCTTCGGTATCCTTGCGACGATAATGCCTTATGCGCTTCTAGCTGCATTCTTGACGAGGGAGAAGGGTGAAAAGTGGCAGATACTTGCCACGTGCCTTTATTCGGGGCTTTATATGATGCAGGGTAGTAGAACTGACGTTTTCGTTCTGGCTCTAGCCTTTGCCTACGTCTGGTTTCTCTGCTATTCGAACAAAAGGGCGGTAGAATCGCTACTTCAAATGGCTGCAGCCTTGGCCTTGCTTGCCGCACTCTTTTCTTTTGGTTCATTTGCGCGTGCTGGCTTCTCAGATACCGGTACGGTCTCCAATGCAGATGATAGTAATATTCTTGTTGAAGCGGTTGGAGAGGCGGCATCTACCTATTCCGTTACCGCAAAGGTAATTGAGATGGTGCCCGAAAAGATCAAGACCGTTGACGGTGAAACCTACCTCGCCGGCCTTCTTTACGTCCTTCCAAATGGACTCACGGGCAATGCGTATCTTCAGTCTAAGTCTGTCGATGAAGTCTTCTCTCCTTATCTTACCTATTACGGTGGGGTGGGATCGTCTTTTATAGCGGAAGCCTACTTTAATTTCGGGCCATACTCTGTTGTCCTGTTTTTTCTATACGGGGTGTGTATTGCAATGCTCCAGAACGCAGTCGAAAGAAGTTACGAGAAAGGTTCCTACGGTACGCTATTCGCCTGCTGTGCCTCGTTCATGCTCATGTCCTTCTATATACGCAGCGACGTTAGGACATTTCCGCGATACTTTATCTGGAATGCACTCCCCATCATTATCGTTCAACAGGTGATATTGCCTAGGATTAAGGCTCATAAAGACGTGAGAAAGCACCCCGCTATTGATTTGTCAGATAGTCAGCTTTGGTTTGGGGGGTCAAGATGAAAGTTTTGGTTGCCCATCCGCAACAGCAACATTCTTATATGCTGGCACGGGCGCTATTGGCAGGGGGACATGACGTCACGTATATGACGACCGTCTACGGCGGCCCGGGTAGCCTCACTAGAATTGCGACACATTTTCTGGGTGGAAACGACCGAAGCAAGGCTGAGGGGCGCTACATGGCTGGCTTCCCGGATGCGCGCGTGCTTCAGCGATATGAGGTGCTGGGGCTTTTGAGTCTTCTTTTGCTTCGCGTGGACAAGAGCAAGAGGTTTTATAGCGCGCTCAATCGCTGGATCGACAGACATTTCGGAATGAAGGTCGCGAAGAATGCCAAGCGGGGCGGCTTTGAGGCTGTTGTTTGCTACAACGAGCATGCCCTCGCCGCCTTCGAAGAGCTCGGCCGCACAGCGCCGGAGATTGCACGCGTCTTGGACGTGTCTGCCTCTATGAAGCCGTACCACGCCAAGTTGTTCCTTGAAGATATCGAGGCAAATCCCCGGCTCCCCGCCACGCGTAAGCGCGAGTTTATCGATTACTTCAAGGACGGACTGGGAGAGGCCTTCGACGAAGTCGCCGCATCGGATTGGTTTTTGTCGCCTTCAGCGCATGTCGACAAGTCGCTTCAATTCTGCGGTGCGATTGACGACGCTATCATTCGCTGTCCCTACGGTTCTAACTTCGAGGCCGATAAGGATAACTCAGCTACGCATTCACCCGTGCGCTTCGTCTATTGCGGTCGTGCTTCCATGTCAAAGGGCATCCATCATCTACTGCGTGCCACTGATACTCTTGAACCTGGGAGCTTCGAACTTACGATTATCGGAGCTTATGACAACGCCGACGGTTTTCTCACGCCTTACCTGAACAAATACGAGTTTACTGGCAACGTATTGAAGTCTCGGGTCAAGGAAATCATGTCCGAGCAGGACGTAATGGTGTTTCCGAGCTTGACGGATGGTATGTCGCTTGCCTGCCTGGAGGCGCTCGCCTGTGGCTTGCCCTTATTGACGACTTCTGCCAATGGTGCCTCGGATTATGTCGTAGAAGGGTCTAACGGCTTTGTGCTGGAGCCTGGAGACGAGATTGCCATGGCCGAACGTATGCGCTGGTGCATCAATCACCCCCGCGAGCTGGCCGCGATGAAGATCGCGGCGGTCAAGAGCGCTCGTGAGATAACGTGGGACGCTTACAACGAGCGCGTTGCTGCCGCGTTCGTGCGAATTGGCGGTGGGCGACCTCTTGAGCGCTAGGCTTTCTAAAACCAAGGCGAATTTCGCCTTGGCTCTGGGTGCCCAGCTCATCGTGCTTGGCACCGGAATTGTTAAATCCCTGCTGTTGCCGCACGTGATGAGTGTCGAGAGCTTTGCGTACTGGCAGCAATACGTGCTCTACTCCGGCTTCGTTGGAATTTTTGCGCTGGGATTCAATGATGGCGTCTACCTCCTCTACGGTGGCAGCTCCTATGACGAACTTCCGTTCAAGAGGCTGAGGGCAGCATTCAGGTTCTACTGCGGCATGCTGCTCCTCTTCGCGGGGGCGATCGCCCTTTACGCGCTTTCACAGGATGCAGAGCGCGGATTTGGGTTCTTCTTCGTCGCTCTCGATACTTTCGTTCTGTGCGTTTCAGGGCTTATGACCTACGTGCTACAGATTACGGATCAGTTTAAGTGGTATGCGCTGTGCACTGTCATCGACAAGTTTGTATTCCTAGCCGCTGCTGCATTCATGTCGCTTCTGGGCTTCACAGACCATAGGCTGTTCGTTGTCGCTGATTTTTTCTCGAAGGTTCTTGCCTTTTCTGTTTTCATATGGCGCTGCAGTCGCTTAGCGTTCGGACCCGTGTCCAGCGTGAGGGAGGGCTGGCAGGAGTTCTCTCGCGACATCAAAATCGGCATCAATCTCATGTTCGCGAACTTCGCAGGCATGCTTGTTGCCAATTTGGGGCGATTTATTGTTGAGTGGTTTGGTGGACTGGATGGTTATGCATACTATTCGTTCGGAACCAGCGTTACGAATCTTGTGCTTACTCTTGTAACTGCCGTATCATCGGTGCTCTATCCAGCACTCAAGCGGCTGCCCGATGATGCTTACAGGTCATACTACGAGCGTATCGATCGCGTTGTGTTCTTGCTCGCATGTGTGGGTCTTGCCGTGTATTTTCCTGCTTACCTCGGAGTCGAGGCCTTTTACGCCAAGTACACTCCGATGCTCGCGTACTTGAACCTGCTTTTTGTTGCCGCTGTTTACCAGTCGAAGATGTCCGTTCTTGTTAATACTTTCTATAACGCGCTTCGTAAGGAGCGAAGGCTTTTGATAGTGAATCTGCAGAGTGTCGTAGGATTCTGTGTCATCGCATTTGTCTCCTATTCGCTTACGCGAGACATTTGGTGGATTGCCGCTTCCACCGCGATAGTTGGAGCTGGGCGTTGTTTGATGTCTGAGTTTGAGCTGAGACGTGAGCTGGGAATTGAGGGAATGCTGGGGGCGATTGCCCCCTTTGTGCTCACGATCGTTTTCTTCCTTTCCACACAGCTCTGTGATTTTGCTATTTCCGCCGTTGTCTACGCTATTGCTGTTGTCATTGCGGCCGGAGCCTGCACGGTTGTTACTGAAAGAAAGAAAGTAAGGGGTGCCCGATGAGAGTTGTTTTCGTTGTGGATGCCTACTTTCCGCGCTATGCGGCTGTTGAGAAATGTGCCAAAAACCTTGTTGATGTCCTGCTTCGCGAAGGGCATGAGGTTACCGTTATAGCAAAGCGGTATTGGGATTCTCCCGCGAATCATACAGACGAGTTGCCCGAGGACGCGATCTTCGTCTCAACCAAGCTTTCGACAGTGAGAGCGCGTGTTGACGGTCACCTTGCTGAGGTTCCCGGAGCCTTTGGTTGGCGTTTGGCAGACAGGGCGTGCGCCTTGGTGAACTATGCGGGAACGCTTACGGGCCGCAGCTGTGCGCACTGGGATCTGGTCGATGCTTACAGAGAGGCTATAGAAGGACTGGGATTTGTGCCGGATCAGCTTGTGCCATGTTCCTCGCCTTTCGAAGGGGTTATCGCGTGTGCTGAGTATGCAAAGCAGCACCCCAATGTTAAGCTTACGCCTGTCATCTTCGACCAGTTTGCAGACTCGGGCACGCTTTGCAAGACCTGTTTCACGCGCGAGCTCAAGCGAAAGGCAAACATCGCCGTTGAACGTGAGGTGCTCGAGGCTTCCGAGCTCGTGCTCAACGTCACCTGGGAAGAGCACGTCCGCAAGTACCACCCGAATTGTTTGGACAAGCTCGTGCATATCGAGCACCCATTGCTTGTGAGGCCAAAAGAGAATACATGCCCTCCCAGTAGGGAGGAGAGGAGCCGCTCCCGTGTCATCTTTGCCGGTTCGCTCAGCGCTGGTGTCCGAGACCCGGAGTTCGCGCTTAATCTTTTCTGCCGGCTTGGGGATGTGGCTCACTTGGACATGTACGTCATGGGATCGGGTCGTGATTTGGTGCAACCGACGTCTTTGGAGAATCCCGATGCGGTGAGCTTGCTTGACGCTGTGCCTGCCAGCGAGATGGCGTCACTGCTTGCAAAGGCGGACTGCTTGCTATCGATCGGCAATACAACAAACGACCAGAAGCCAAGCAAAGTAGTCGAGTACATGGCGATGGGCAAGCCCATACTGCACATCTGTTCCATCGCTGGCGACCCCGTGCGCGGCGATGTGGCGGCATACCCGCTTGGTTGCGTAATCGAGGCTGGCGAGGATAGTGTGCGTGCATGCGAGACGGTGCGGGCGTTTTTGGAGCGGACTCGCGGTGAAGAAATGACGTTCGATGAAGTTGAAGATCTGTTCCGCGACGAGAACCCCGAGGCTGCCGCTGAAAGGCTTCTGAGATGTGGAGGAGGGAATCTCATCATAGCCGGGACCTTCTCCAAGACGGTGCCCCCAACGTATCTAATCAGCGTGCTCAAAGAAGCGCGCGGTTCGATTAGGGCGGACGTTTACACGTCTACTGCATGGGTGCGCCGGTTGGCCAACGATCCCGTATTTACCAAAGATGGGAGCACTGTGACGAGTTGGGTGCCGGCGGACAGGCTGCCAGCGCTTTACGAAGACCATGACTGCTTGTTCTCGATTGGTGAGCTACCGGGCAAGCAGCTTTCGAGCAAGATCTTCGGTTACATGGCGAGCGGCAAGCCTATTGTTCACATCTTTCATACGGACGAGGACGCGAATCTTCCGCATCTTGCTAAGTATCCGTTGGTGCTGGCCATAAAGGACGACATGGTCAAACTTCCCGAGAACACGGCGAGGCTTTGTCGTTTTCTAATGTGGTCGAGAGGCAAGAAGCTCGATTTCGAAGCTGTAAGCACGGCAATGCGCGAATGCACGCCCGAGGCGGTCTGTCAAGAGTTGGTACGGTAGCTTTTTATATCGTCGTCGGTGTGGTCCTGGTCGGTTTTCTCATGAGGAGTTGATTCATGTCTAAGAGGCTATACGGACTCGACCTTTTGAAGACCATCGCGATGGTCTTCATTATTGGCTTGCACTTCAATTACCGGACTGGTGCGCTTTCAGATTTCGCTTTCACTGACGGTCGGTTCTATCCTGTGGGTATCTCCGAGGCAATCTTCTACGTCTCTGTAGACTGCTTTGTTTTGATTACTGGGTATTTTGGTATCGCGAAAGGAGAAGCGAGCATCAAGCGACTTGTGTCTTTGGTGCTTGTGGTGTGGTTCTACTCTTGGATGGGACTTGCGATTGGGCTTGCGGGAGGAGCCAGACCGACCCTCAGCCAAGTCATCATGTGCGTTCTGCCGTTCACTGCGGAACACTACTGGTTCATTGATGTCTATTTGATTCTCAGCCTGCTAATACCTTTCATTAACAAAGTTATCGCTGGTATTGATCGAAAGCACTATCGCGATATCTTGCTAGTCTGCCTCATCGGGTTTTCGGTGTTGCCATCGTTTGCACCGTTCGCCTCGGAGATTTTCTCGCTTGGCGGTGGGGCGAATATCGTCTGGTTCATTGTGCTCTACCTAATCGGAGGGTACCTGCGACTCTACAGTCCCTTTGAAAGGGTGTCAAACCATAGGCTCAGCGTTTGTTTCATTGGGTTATCACTTTTTACATTTTTCGTTAAGCTTGCTGCACAGATTGCTGTTGCCTTCGCGTTTCCTGGAAAGCACATCGGGGGGGGGGGCAACTGTATCACCACAATTCCATTACTGTTATCGCTGCGGCGTTGCTGCTCTTTACCATGATGCAACGGCTTAATATTGGCGATAAAGCCGGGAGAAAGATCAGTGCCACCGCTGCCTGCACATTCGGCATATACCTAGGTCATGAACACGAGTTGTTCAGGACGACTTTCTGGCAAGGTTTGGTTTCCTATCTTCCCACGTCGCCAGTTCTTTGGGTTATTGCGATGATCGGAGTAATAATCTGCGTATTCTGGTTTTTTCTCGCCATTGAAGCGGTCAGAAAAAAGCTATTTTCGGTTTTGAAAATCGGCGGGATGGAAAATAAGATAGCCGACTTTATTGAAAGGCGTGGACTGATGGTTTAGGTGGGCTTGCAGATAGTCTTGCCCCATGAGCTAGAAGACGTTCATGTCTAATGAGGATCTTCGATGGGGACGTTGCCGAAAAAGCTGGCGTAGATCTTCTTTCGGGATGGCTCATCGTTCGATTCTGTCTGCACGATAGAGGAATCCGCTTACTTCCTGTGTCGGCAAGTCTCACCTGGCCGCTTGAGTCCATTAGGCTGATGCTGGCCGATACTTCATTCTGATAGCTAAGGTGCACGTGGGGAATGTGATGCCGATCGCCCCCCGCTGTTCATTGCGTCATCCGCACCTCCACCGAGCGCCCCGAGGCGCTCGACAAGGCGTGCTTCACGCTCGCCGGCATCGACGAGCGCTGCCTGGTGAACGCCGTGCGCACCGCCGTGGCGCTGGACGCGGAGGGGTCGCTTCCCCAGGCGCCCGTGCCCGACTACTCCGACGAGAACGTGTCCACCAAGGTCGTGAAGATCATCCAGTCCTACACGGGCATCGTGGACAAGATGGTGTGGAGGAAGCGCTAGCAATTTCGGTAACTGCATGCTGCGTGCGACCGCCTTCGGACGGCTTGCCTTTGGTTGGGGATGACTGGAGGCGGGCCATCCGAAGGCGGTTCGTGTTTTGGTGGGGGTATGCGAGCGATACCTGCTTTGGGCAAGCTTTATTGGATGGGCACGCTGTGTTGCCAATACAAACCAGGTGCAGCGCTCACTCTCTTTCTATCATGGGTATCAAGCAGCCGTTCTCCACCTCATCGATCGTTTTGTATGCCGCATTCTTCTTGTCAAATTGATTAGTCCATCGTAGGGCGGCAACCGCGTCAATGAGCTCATCGATGCGGTTCTCGTCATCGACCATGCTCTGATAATCGCCAGGTTTGATGCAGTGGCGAAAAATTCCCACAAAGCAGTCCTTAATTCCTTTTGACCCTTTCACCTCTTTCGTGAAAACGGAATAGTCGCCTTTGTTTATGAGTCGATCGTAGGCAGCTGGATCGGACACTTGTATCCCGGCCACAACGGTGTCCATGAAGCTGACCCGAAAGACAGCCCCGTTCGTGCTCCGCGCATCGTCGAGGCGCTCCAATTTCGGCTTACATATGTCGATGAGGCGATTCGTTTCTCGTAGCGACATTTCGTGTGCCTCAACAATTGATTTGATGACCAAGCTTGATTGGAAGGTCGGATTCATATCCATATGTGTCAGATAGTCGTCCATATCTACCGTGCGGATTGGGAGCGTAATGTCGTAGAACTTGGATAGATAACGACTGCCGTTAAAGCCCGCCCCATATTGTCCTTCGATTACATGTGCAAGCTGTTTAGTGTTGAGAGAATACAGTACAACCACGTTATCCAGATCGAACAAGGCCTTGAGCTCCTCCAAGAGCCTGCAAGCGAATTTTGGCTCGCATCTGTCGAGCTCGTCGACGATGAGGAGCAACTTGCCTGCCCGTTCTTTGAGTACGAGATTTACGGCTTTGGCCACTGCGTCTCGTAAGCTTGATCGCTTTTTGAATGCGTCGAGTAGGTCCTCTGCTTTCATGGTCTGCGCTGCTTTATCAATCGCGGAGCCGAGTCCGGAGAAGCAATGATTGAATACTAACTCTATAAGTGCCTCAAGCGCCGTCTTTATCACTTTACGGTCCGACGGCTCGCACTCGAGGCGAACCTCGTCGGCTTCCGCTGCGAGCGTGCATGCAATTGACGCTAAGGGATCGTCCCAGTAGTCATAGCTCCAAGCGTTGTAGTAAACAGGCAGATAGTCACAATGCCACGAGGTATCGCCTTTGAATGCATTATCGGCAATCATATCAATCCCGGCTGGCAGTACGTCTGGGTAGGTATTTAGGGTATCTATGACGACCTTGAGAGATCTGACGAAGTATGTTTTCCCTGAACCCCAATCCCCATCGAGAAAGATTGAGAGCCCCTTGTCTATGTTCATCAGCAGGCGCAACATGTCCGTTATGTCCTGATTGCGTTTAAGCGAGTTACTCGATATGAGTCCAAGAAGTTCATCGTCGCCGGGATTGTAATTGGTTCGTTGCAACATTTTGGCCTCCTATTTATTTGGACGTTGTTGACTCATTTCTTCCCAGGAACAGAGGGTGTTAATCAAAAACAATGGTTGATATTCTCGTCTTGCATGCGATCACGCCTGAGTTTCTGATGTTGTCTTCAGTCGGGGACAATCGCACTTCCGATTTTCAAGCTCGTTGAGCTGATTCATGGATGAAGCTCTCGGACCTCTTGCCTCTTCGTTAGTGCGGCGTGCAAGCGGGTTCGGAAGTCATTGTGCGACCTGCACTCGCAACGCGAAATGAACAGGCATTCGGCCGCTTTGATTAATCTCCGTTGCTGAGCAGGCGCATGGGTAAAGGGGTATTATTGAAAGCCATCTCAGTGGCATCGGGCTGTCCGATCCCCCCATTCGTTCGTTTCCAAGGTAGTGATCGCATGGAAATAAAAACTCCCAAACCTTGGTTAACTGCCGAACAGCAGGTTGCGCATCTCGAGGCGGAAGGGGTTCGGTTCGAGATGGCCGATCGTTTCGAAGCGGAATCATATCTGAAGACAAACAACAACTTCTTTCGTATCAACCAATTCAAAAAGGGCTTTCCCCGGTATTGTGGGGGATTGCACAATGGGGAGTATATTCATCTTGATTTTGCGATGCTCAAGAACCTTGCAATCATCGACTATGAGTTTCGTCAAGTGCTCCTCTTGACAACGATGGATGTCGAGCATTTTGCAAAGATCAAGCTACTTAGTTATCTGGAGAAAAAGGGAGAAGACGGATATTCAATAGTTGCAGATTTTTTAGCTTCCAGGGATCGTGTTGGAAAAGATGGGGCAACTGTCATCAACCCCGTAAAGGTGGAAATAGATCGAGCAAAAGAAGGGTGCTACACAGGCGCGTTTGTTGACGGCTATCCAGGCTACGAATTTCCGGTCTGGGTGTTTGTTGAACTAATCCCCTTTGGCGTGTTTAATCAGTTTCTTCTCTTCGTGGCAAATAAGCATGATGACAAGAAATTGCGCAGCGCATTCTATCGGCTTCAGAGTGTCAAGTCGCTTCGTAACGCATGCGGACACAATAATTGCGTTCTAGATGATTTGAAAAGCGGTGAGCCGAAGTATCAGGTGGGCCATGAAGTTAAGAACGCGCTGCGCGCTGTTGGTTTTTCCGACCCAACGTTAAGAACGAAGATGAGTAACGATAGATTGCAGCAGATATCAACAGCGTTATATATGCATCATCGCATGGCGTCTTCTGGCGTGATTGCTGCAAAGGGGGAGCAGCTTCGTCATATCACGGATCGAATGTATAGGAATATTGATTACTACGAGAAAAACGATGTTGTTAGAAGCTCGTTCCAGTACTTTAAGAAGCTAGTTGACGCGTGGTATCCAGACGCATCGTGAAATGTGCGCTTTACGGCTCATGGTGATTTTCAAACTTGAGGCATGCGTTCAAGGGACGATGTTTTCGTGAAGGATATGAGGCGTAGTTTACTCCCCCTTTTAAGGTGGCATAGACTACGCAGTACTATACAAAAGCTCTTCGGGAGCTTTAAGGGTGATGCTTTCTCCGAGAGTGTTGCCCTTTTTTATGGTAGGAGATTCAGCGGCTCATTCGACGGTGGCGGAAATGGTTGATGGCCATCTATTTCACGCTCGGAACGTCGAGTTCGCCGTCATCGGGTGGCGGGATCTCATGCGTGCGGTTGGCTCGGTTCTACGTCTTGATCGGCATCGCCCCAAAATGGCGTCAGTGTGTATAGAACAGCCTCGATTCGCCTCTGCGCACATCGATATCCACTCGGATGCTGTCGGTCAGGTCGTTCCAGCGCTCAAGGAGATGCTGCTGATTGTCTTTCTCCCAGTGGCAAGCAGTTCTGGGCCGCTTTTTTGGGCGATTATTTCGCGTCGCGGGTACAGATCGTTTCGCGGTTTTCGTATCGGTGCGAGCGGTGCTTCCGTAGCGCTTGCCCCGGTCGCCGCGGTCGCTGGAGTTGAGCGGAAAGAGCGTCCTATCCGCGCCGCTGGCCCCAGGGGGTGCGGCCCTCATTGCGATTTCTACTCAATTATCAGTGACCATGATGCCCAAGAGGCGGTGACCATTTGGACCAGTAGGCCGATCCTTCATCCTTCAGAACGAGGGCAAGTGTAAGGTGCCGACTGATTCGTCGCTGCTGCTCGCAATAGGAGCGATGCCTTGGCCCGATGACGTTCGAGGTATACAGAGGGTCACTCGGTGAGGCAGTCCGAAGTGGCGGATGACTGAATATCGCCTTCGAGTTTCACCCCCCCTGTGTTCTATCCGATTCCTGTCTATGGTTCAGTCGTCATTTGCTGATGTCGCCGTTTCGCCACTCAAGAATTCTGGGCGTCTCGACAAACAGTCCGCGATTTCTGCATCGAATATTTCTCGTGCCCATTCGTATGCGGGCAGGCTGACAGAGCGAATGAGCTCAAGGGCATCTTGATAACGACCCTTGACGTTAACAAGTCTCAGATTATCCCGGTGGCATACCCTGTTTCGCAAAGACCTCATTCTCGAGAGTCTCAAGCCGATGTATGCGCGTGGGGATAGTTTTCAGCGTTCCTTTTTGGTCTTCGTATATTGGGGAACGCTTGGTACAAGACGTTCTTCCAGAGTCTCGCGCATTGGGCATCGCGTTTCCGAGCAGCTTCCCATGACTCCCGTTTTTCTGATTCTATGGGGGGCTGGGGGCTGAGTCCCGCAGGATTGCCAACCATATTTTTCCATGTTCCCAAGGTTGCATGGGAAATCATGTCATCGTGAGAAGCGACTTCCTGCCCTTCGTGGAGATACTGCTTGGCCCTCTTCTCCCATTCGGTGCGATGGACAAACGGAGCGAGCACGGGGGCACTTGAATATATATCGGAGCACGTAGTCCATGTATTCTCAAGGTCCTGGGCCATCCACCACTGGTTAATTGCGTTGCCCATGGAGTTGCGAACGATGATTTCCGCCAAACCGATAGGCTTTAATAATGCCTGCCCTAAATCGAGCTCCCATGCGCAAGCTTCCAGAGTCTCTCCAGCGTTATCGGCGGCATTGAGGACGATGGCGACACGAGCGCTTCCGAACAGGGGCTGTGCGTCTTTTGGCGAATAGGCGTCTGTGCGTTTGTCTTTCCGATAGCGTAAAGTTAGAATGCAGGCAAGACGGTCTTTAGACCGCGTTTCTTATACCGCACCCAGTGTTTACACTGGGTGCGGTTGGTTTATCAAAATATATGTCATACCTAATCTATTGGATACTCAAACCCGACTTTTGTTTAGGATGCCTTCGGCAAGAACGATCCGGTATATGTCCGTCTCCCTATGCAACATCGGGAACAGAGGCATAATTTCGAGAGAGCTTTAGATATGAGGATCGAGGGCTTCGGGGGACACAATGGAACGCTACCGTCTCGTCAAGGGCTTTGGTCGCCGGGAGTACAGAGAGGAATTCCTCAACGGCAGGCTCTACATGAACTCCCTGGGGTATTTTTGGAGTAATGGGAACGAAGCCCAGAGGGACGCCGCCGAAGGTTTGAGCCTCGAGATCGATCCGATGACTCTTGACGCATTGCCCATAGAGTTCAGAAGGGTGCAGATGCATTGCGCCCAAGTGTGCCCATCTGGTTTTGCCTCGTGCAATATCCTCTGCTTTGCCATGGATACCGTCAAGAACATCAATGGACTGCCGTGTATCGAGACCCTAGGGAACCCCCGCGAGCTCGGCGAGTATTTCATCGCAATCGATGATATCGATCAGTTTCTCAAACGGGTGATGTACGCGGCGGTTGCCCAAGGGGCGGAATACGCTTTCTCACCTGTGGCCTATGGGCCTCCCGCCCTGGCTGCCGGTCGGGATCTGGGCAATCATGTTCTGCTTGAAATGGAGGAAGCTCCGGGGGACGCCTTCTTTCCCGATGGGCTCCCGGGGACTTGTTTCGGGCCGTTCAAAAAGGCGGTGCAATACGCGTCGCAAAGAGAGTGGAGAATTGCGCTTTATCGTGAGTCAGCGGTTGCGGCCCCCTACGTTTTGGATATCGGGGACATAAGGGACATTGCTCACGAACTGCCATACGATGGCCTGTACATAGACGCCGAGATCGCCGCGCATAGCACGGCAGCGTGGGCATTTGCCCAAACCGGCGGAAACATTTCAAAGGAAGAGCTGACCCGGCGCTTTTACGAGTTGGGGAACCGGAAGGTTAAGATGTTCTGTACCGTGGGGTGAGGCACATGGGGCCGCTGCCGTGCCCCATGTGCATGAAGCCTGGTTCCAGGTCGATAATCATGTCCGCACGGCGTGCGAGAATTCTCACAACATGAATTGCTTGCAGGTACAGTTTGGGATCTGACTGAATGAGGGGTGTAAAATGGCTATATCGCAAATATCTAGAAAGGGGGCAAGAAGGCCCGGATTTGGCAAACGATTTATCTTTTCAATTCATGACCAATAACGCTTATCTCTATTCCATTGGTCCGTCTATTGCGCATGTGCTTGAGCAAGATTACCAGCAGCTTCTTCTGTGTAAGTTGGCAGAGTTGCAGGATTTAGCCCTTGAAGCGAAATTTGTATTCAAGGGCGACTTGGGTAAATCGTTGTCGTCGTTTATCGATAGCTATCACTCCCTTTTGTTTTCCATGTATCAGTACCAGATTGCATTAAAGCTGGAAAGCCCTTCGACAAGATTGAGCCGCTCGTGTAGGAGGTAGCATGTACATCATCGACGGCATCGCATATGCTGGGGAGCCCGTTGAGGGCATCGAGGTCTCCCATGCGCGGTATGTCGGCGAGCGCATCCTGCTCGTCACGTTCTCGACGGGGGAGACACGCCTGTTCGATGCCAGCTGCCTTTTATCCATGCCCGCCTTCGAGCCGCTTGAGGACGAGGACGTCCTCAAGGATTTCCGGCTCGAGCACGGCATCATGACATGGTGTGATGGCGACATAGACATTGCCCCCGAGGCGCTTTACGAGCGGAGTTTTGAATATCAGCAGGTCGCCTGACCGTTGCCATGTTTTATGTTCGCAAAGGGCAGCCGGCCTTCGATAATGGCGTCGCCCGCGTGCGCGCACCCTTCGCTCAGCGCTCTTCTTGCTCCAACGGCATCGTCATATGCCAATGCGTCTTACTCAGCCCGAGCCGCTCATAGAGCCGATGCGCATCGGTGCGGGACCTGTTTGAGCTCAATTCGAGCACTTCGCACCCGGCTTCGCGCGCGATGCGGAGGGCGCGCTGGACGAGTTTCGTGTCTATGCCGCCTCCGCGTGCCCGAGCGTCGACGACTAGTTCGCAGATCTCGGCAGTCGGGCACTCGTGGTGCAGATGCGCTTCGATTTTTAAGTTGATCACACCGGCGGGCAATCCCCCGGATTCGGCTATCAAGCAGGTATAGTTTGGATTATGGAGTTGTCTAGAGAAGCGTTGGAGGAACGAGGGGTAATCGAATTCCATCGCTTCGAGCTGGCACATCATGTTGTGGACAAACGCGGCGTCCGCTTCGGTTGCGGGGCGAATGATCACGTTGCCGCAGGCGGAGCCCGATTGCAGACGTTCCAAATTGTTCTGTGGTTTCAACCCATCTTCCATTGGCCCTCCAAATAGACGTACACTAAAGTAGTACATGCCGAGCATATGTGACGCGCTCTTGCGTATGCCGCCGAATGCGCTACGCGAGCCCCTTCTCGCGTCTGAACAGCTCCATCACGCGTTCGCCGACCTCCTCGACCAAGATCGAACGCGCGCCCACGGCTTCCGCCCCGCATCAAGGCACGCGGAGACTCGCCCCCACTTAATCCTCGCTTAATGTAGCCGCATGCCGATTGATGCGGGGCTGCATTGGTCATAATGGATGCAGGAATGTAATCATGGTCGCGCGCGATCATGCCACCTCGGGCGAGAGCGAGTGGCTATGTGGAACGACAAGCAGGCATCGAGGCGAGGGGGCCATTTGCCCGTGAACCCCATGACGGGTGCTCCGAATACGCGGACAGCCAACGTGGCGGACGCCGCCGCATCGCTTGACGCGACTCCAACGGGTTCTTCCGCTCCATCTCCCAAAGACGGAGCCAGAGTGGATGGATGCGGCTTTGGCACACCAGCCGCCAGCGCGCCACTCGCATCTGGCACCCGTGATCCGGCTTCCTCGCTTGCGGGGGACCGCACGTTCACCACGTCGAACGACTCCATGGACGAGCTCCTTGCCAAGATGCGCAACATTCTCGATAGCCGCCTGCTCTCCATCGTGGTACTCGTGCTGATATCGTTCTCGGTGGTGGCGGGCGAGAACTTCCCCGCCTTCCTTATCGTGGTCGTGGTGGGGTACATGCTCATCGACCGCTTTATCACGGCCCGCCGCGCAGTTACGCTCGGCGGCCTTGCGTGGTTCCTTGTCCTGTTCTTGGGCCGCCTGTTCACGATGGGCGCCGGCAGGCTTTTCATTGACCTCGACTACCTGTTCATGTTCTGTGGCTTCTTGCTCGCGCTCGCGGTGTGCGGCGTCTTTTTCGCCGGGCGCGCGATGTATTACATGGGGTACGACCGCGGCCAGGCGTTGGCAGATCGCGCGATCGCCGCGCATCTGGTCGACCGTCTCATTGAGCACCCCGAGAACGTGGCGAATCTTGACGGTACGTTTCTCGAGGTGGAGGGCGCTATCAACCGCGTGCGTAACCGCGAACGTCAGGTGGCGGATGCCCTGCGCGACGAGGCCCGCCGCAAAGACGACCTCGTTACCTATCTCGCGCACGACCTCAAAACGCCGCTGGCGAGCGTGGTGGGCTATCTCTCGCTTCTCGAGGAAGCACCCGACCTGCCCGTTGAGCAGCGCGCTCGCTTTACGGGCATCGCGCTCGACAAGGCGCACCGCCTGGATGCACTCATCGAGGAATTCTTCGACATCACGCGCTTCGACTTCCACGACATCGTGCTTACCCGCGGCTATGTTGACTTGGCGCTGCTGCTCGCGCAGGTCGCCGACGAATTCTATCCCATCCTCACCGAGCAAGGAAAATCAGTTGAGGTGGAGGCAACCGCGAGTCTCATCGTACTCATCGATGGCGACAAGATGGCGCGCGTGTTCAACAACGTGATGAAGAACGCGATTGCGTACAGCTACGAGGGGTCGACCATTCGGATCTTTGCCGAGCAGACGCCCGACAGCGTGGTCGTGCGCTTCGAAAACCAGGGTGACCCGATTCCCGCTCCCAAGCTCGGCATGATCTTCGAGAAGTTCTACCGGCTGGATGCCGCGCGCGCGACCAACCGCGGCGGCGCGGGGCTTGGCCTGGCGATCGCCAAGGAGATCGTCGCCGCGCATGGGGGCACCATTTCCTGCGCTTCCACGCCCGAGGCGACGGTTTTCACCATCGAGCTGCCTAACGAGTCGCGTGGTTAGCGTAGGTTAGATGAGCTTTTTCGTACAGAAATTGGATTTTGCGAAGTAGACAGATGCGGCACGCTGCGGCGAACTGCGGTTTTGTTGCCGCATCGCGCCCGTTGAGGCTGCTCTACTTTGCAAAATCGAAAAACAATACGAAAAAGCTCAAGAAGCTCCCGATCACAACTTCAATGCGGCGCCCGTTTCCAGATTGAGGTCCCCAGATTGAGGTTCAGAACCTTCCGATCGCGGCTCCTGCGGGTTCTTAACATCCACGCGTATCGCGAGGATGTTCCTTACAGGCTCCTTACATATGCCTTTCCGGCCTTTGAGGTGGACTCCGTATCATTCTGTGCGCTATGACGCTCATGTTGAGGAGGACCCAGGTGGATCGAACGTCTGAGGAAAGCGCCCTTGCCATGGCCCGCGCGGCCGAGGCGGCGGCATTGCGCGAGGTCGGCGCGCCCAAGATCGACCTGGGCGCTACCGTGCCCGTCCACCACGCCACGCGCCTTTCCGTGAGCCACGTCGACTTGTTTTACGGCGACCATCATGCGCTCAAGGACGTGTCCATCGATATTCCTGAGCGCGAGATCACCTCGTTTATCGGCCCGTCCGGCTGCGGAAAGTCCACGCTCCTGCGCTGCTTCAATCGCATGAACGACTACGTCAAGGATTGCCGCGTTGAGGGCTCCATCAAGCTCGATGGGCAAGACATCTACGACGGCTTCGACACCACCTTGTTGCGTCAGCGCGTGGGTATGGTCTTCCAGCATCCCAATCCGTTCCCCATGAGCATCTACGATAACGTGGCGTATGGTCCGCGCGGCATGGGTGTCAAGAGCCGTTCGGAGCTGGATGGCATAGTCGAGGAGTCCCTGCGTCGCGCCGCGCTGTGGGATGAGGTCAAGGACAAGCTGAAGTCGTCGGGCCTTGGTCTGTCTGGTGGACAGCAGCAGCGTCTGTGCATCGCGCGCGCGATCGCGGTCAAGCCGCAGGTTCTGCTTATGGACGAGCCCACGAGCGCACTCGACCCCATTTCCACGGTGCAGGTTGAGCAGCTGGCGATGGAACTTAAGCAGGATTACACCTTGGTAGTGGTGACGCACAACATGCAGCAGGCATCGCGCATCTCCGACTCTGTGGCGTTCTTCCTGTTGGGTGAGCTGGTTGAGCATGGCACCACCGCGCAGATCTTTAAAGCTCCGCGCGATCAACGCACGGCGGACTACCTCACCGGCCGATTTGGGTAAAATCCACCAATAGGCGAGAGGAGCCGTTCCTATGATTTACTACGTCGAGGACGATGACAATATTCGGGGGCTCACCCTCTATGCGCTGCGCCAGCAGGGGATAGAGGCTGAGGGGTTCGCATCGGACAGCGAGTTCAAGGCTGCCGTTGCGCGTCGCGTCCCCGATGCGGTTCTGCTCGACATCATGCTGCCCGACACCGATGGCCTCGAGATCATGCGGCGCCTGCGCGCCGACCAGGCCACCGCGACGGTTCCCATCATGATGCTCACCGCCAAAGATTCCGAACTCGACAAGGTCGTGGCGCTCGATGGCGGCGCGGATGACTACCTCACCAAACCGTTCTCCCTCATGGAGCTCACGAGCCGCTGCCGCGCCCTGTTGCGCCGCGGCGGCATGTCCAATCGTCCCGCGCCCGAGACGCTCTCCGTGGGCGGCATCGAGCTTTCCCCCAGCCATCGCGTGGTGCGCGTTGAGGGACAGGAACTCAAGCTCACGTTGCGCGAGTTCGACCTGCTCGAGTACCTTATGCGCAAGCCCGGCGTGGTCTTTACGCGCGAGTCTCTTTTGCGCAGCGTGTGGGGCTGGGACTTTGACGGCGGCTCGCGCACGGTCGACGTGCATGTGCAGACGCTCCGTCAAAAGCTGGGCGATTACGCCGATCGCATCGAGACGGTGCGCGGCGTGGGCTATCGTTTGGCAGACCTGTAAATGATGCCTCGATGTGGTCGCGTGAGTTCGCGCGTGACCAAACGTTCGCTTTCCAAGCGCGTGTTCGCCACGATGCTCACCATGTCCCTCATCACGATCGCGGTGTTTGCCCTGGCGCTCACCTTGTTCATGCAAAAGCGCCTGGTTGATTCGACATCCGAGGAGCTGGCCAGCGAGGCGCGCGTTGTGGCGGCCTCCCTCAACAGCTCTCCAAGCTATGTCGGCATGCTTAGGCGTCTGCAGCAGGACGATACGCGCATCACGCTCGTGGGGCGGGACGGCGACGTGCTGTACGACACCGATATCGACGAGAGCAAGATGGGGGATCACGGGGATCGCCCCGAGATCGAGGCGGCGTTTGAGACCGGCAGCGGTTCGGCCGACCGTTCCAGCTCGACTTTGGGCGAGGTCATGCTGTATGAGGCGGTTCGTTTGGCGGACGGCAGCGTGGTGCGCTTGGCAAAGGGCGAGGCGGGCTACCTGTCTGTTCTCTGGTCGCTTGCCGGACCCGTGGCGATTTTGACCGCCGTCGGCATCGTAGTCTCCGTCGCCGTGGCGCGCCGTGAATCCAGGCGCATCATCGATCCGCTGCTCGAGGTGGACCTCGATCACCCCCAACGCAATGCACAAAACGCCTACGCCGAAATGGAGCCCATGTTGGAGCGTATTGAGACCCAGCGCCAAGAGCTCAAGCGCCAGGTGCGTGTGCTCGCCAACAATGATCGCATGCGCCGCGAGTTCACGGCGAACATCACTCACGAACTCAAGACGCCCCTCACCACGGTTTCTGGCTACGCGGAACTTATCGCCAACGGCATGGTGACCGATGAGGCGGATCTGCTCGACTTTGGACGTCGTATTTACAACGAGGCGGGAAGGCTCACTTCCCTTGTGAATGACATCCTCACCTTGTCCAACCTGGACGAGGCGGAGCGCTCCGAGGACGGTGCCGCGTCGGCGACGCTGGGCACGCGCGAGCCCATCGACGTGCCGCGCACGCTTGACGGCATCGCCCAGCGCTTGGAGCAAGTCGCCCAGCGCGCGGACGTGCGGATTGAGCTGGCGTGCGAGCCTGCCATGGTGGTGGGTGTTCCGCGGCTCATCGACGAGCTTGCGTACAATTTGGCGAGCAATGCCATACGCTACAACCGTCCCGGCGGCGTTGTGACGCTCTCGTGCGGCGTTGAGCAAGTCGGCGGATCGGATGCAGATGAGGCCTCGGGGCTCTTTGCGCCGTACATCTGCGTTGCCGACACGGGTATTGGTATCGCCGCTGAGGAGCAGGGCAAGATCTTTGAACGGTTCTACCGCGTGGACAAAAGCCGTTCCAAGGCTCGCGGCGGCACGGGATTGGGTCTCGCCATTGTCAAGCACGCCGCGGCGTATCACGGCGCGCGCATCGAATTGGATAGCGAGCTTGGCCGCGGCACCAGCATATCCGTGCACTTTCCGGTGCAGGAGCTGCCGGAGCTGTAAAGCAACCGCCCGTGCGGGAGCCCGCTGGCGGGCCGGCTATGTAAATTCTCGACCGCTTGTCGATGCCAAAACGCTTTAGCCTCAAAACGCTTGCGACGCAGCTTTTATACTGTGCTTTGTGTCGCACGATGCCGCGAGAAGGGTTTGAGATGAAGTTCTTTATCGACACGGCAGATCTCGAGGAAATCGCCGAGGCCAAAAGTTGGGGCTGCTTGGCGGGCGTGACCACCAACCCCAGTCTCTATGCCAAAACGGGTGGTAAGCTCGAGGACTTCGAGCCGCACATGCTCAAGATCGCCGAGCTGTGTGAGGGCTTGCCCGTCTCGGCAGAGGCGACGGCGAACACTGCGGAGGGCATGGTCGAGCAGGGCCGCCGCCTTTCTGCGCTCGCACCGAACATCGTGGTCAAGCTCCCCATTTGCGAAGCGGGCCTGGCTGCATGCCGTACCCTTGCGGACGAGGGCGTGCGCGTGAACATGACGCTCATCTTCTCCGCGACGCAGGCGCTTTTGGCTGCCAACGCCGGCGCCCGCTACGTGTCGCCGTTCGTTGGCCGTTACGACGACATCGCGCTCGACGGCCTTGCTCAGCTCGGGGACATCGTGACGTGCATCAAGAATTACGATTGGTCGGGCAAGAATCCGGACAGTCGAGTTGAGATCATCACCGCTTCCGTGCGCACGCCCAACCACGTGACGCAGGCGGCGCTCATGGGAGCGGATATTGCCACCGTGCCCATGAAAGCCCTCAAAAAATGCCTGCATCACCCGCTTACCGACGCCGGGCTTGCCGCTTTTGAAGCGGATTGGGAGCGGGTTGCATCTGCTCGCTAGGTCCTTTCGCTTGATTCTCAAAACGTCTTGTGGTCAAGCGTTTTATCGCAGGTAGATGTCTCAATTTCACATTGTAAGGTTTTGAATTTACCGTTTGCTTTCGACCCTCCGCCACGTCCTGCCGCTATGATTACCCTGGTAACGCGCCACCGCTCACATGCAAGGAGGCATTGTCCATGAGCGATGAGGAACTCATCCAGATTGCCAATGAAGTTAGAAAGGGGGTCGTGGTCGGAACGCATGCCGCCAAGTCCGGCCATCCCGGCGGCTCCCTCGGCTCAGCCGATATCATCACGTATCTGTATTTTGAGGAGATGAACATCGACCCGAGCGACCCGCGCCGCGCGGATCGCGACCGGTTCGTCCTCTCCAAGGGTCACTGCGCCCCTGCCCTGTATTCCGTGCTCGCCGAGCGCGGGTTCTTCCCCAAAGATGATCTTGAGACCCTGCGCCATGTTGGTAGCCACTTGCAGGGCCATCCCAACATGAACGACACTCCCGGCGTCGACATGTCCACTGGCTCGCTGGGTCAGGGCATCTCCGCCGCGGTGGGCATGGCGCTCGCCGCCAAGCACTGGGGCGATGCGTATCGTACGTTCTGCCTGCTGGGCGATGGCGAGATCGAGGAAGGCCAGGTGTGGGAGGCTGCGATGTTCGCCGGCAACCACCATCTCGACAACCTCGTGCTCATCGTCGACCACAACGGCCTGCAGATCGACGGCAGCATCGAGGAGGTCAACTCCGCGATGCCCATTGCCAACAAGTTCGAGGCCTTTGGCTTCCACGTCATCGAACTCGCCGACGGCAACGACATGGCGCAGGTGCGCGCTGCGTTCCAGGCTGCTCGCGAGGTGAGCGGCAAACCCGTGTGCATCGTCGCCGAGACGGTCAAGGGCAAGGGCGTCTCCTTCATGGAGGGCCAGGTGGGCTGGCATGGCAAGGCCCCCAACGACGAGCAGTTCGAGCAGGCAATGGCCGAGCTTGATGCCCGCGCGGCCGAGCTCGCGAAGGAGGCGTAAGGCAATGGCAGACGTTAAGAGGATCGCCACGCGTATGAGCTACGGCGAGGCGCTGGTCGAGCTCGGTGCGGAGCACGATGACTTCGTGGTGTTTGACGCCGACCTTGCCGCGGCGACGCAGACGGGCAAGTTCAAGGCCGCCTACCCCGACCGTTTCTACAATGCCGGCATCGCCGAGGGCAACATGATGGGCCTCGCCGCGGGTGTTGCCACCACGGGCCGCGTTGCGTTCGCGAGCTCGTTTGCGATGTTCGCCGCAGGCCGTGCGTTCGAGCAGATTCGCAACTCGATCGGCTATCCGCATCTCAACGTGAAGATCGGCGCCACGCATGCCGGCATCTCGGTGGGCGAGGACGGAGCCACGCACCAGTGCAACGAGGACATCGCCCTCATGCGCACCATTCCCGGCATGACGGTCGTGGTTCCCGCCGACGACGTGGAGGCCCGTGCCGCCACGCGTTGCGCCTATGCGACGGACGGCCCCTTCTACCTGCGCTTTGGCCGTCTTGCTGCGCCGGTGATCAACGACCCTGATACCTACGAGTTCGAGCTCGGCCGTGCCGTCGTCATGCACGAGGGCACCGATGTGTCCATCGTCGCCTGCGGCCTCATGGTGTCCGCCGCGCTTGAGGCCGCAGAGGCCCTTGCGGCGGAGGGAATCTCCGCCGAGGTCGTCAACATGCACACCATCAAGCCGCTCGACTCGGAGGCACTCGTCGCTTCCGCTTCCAAGACCGGCCACGTGGTGACGGTTGAGGAGCACTCCATTATGGGTGGCCTTGGTGAGGCGTGCGCGGCCGTTTTGGGCGAGCAGTGCCCGGTGCCCATGCGCCGTGTTGGCGTTCGCGACACGTTCGGCGAGTCCGGCCCGGCGCTGGAGCTTTTGGACAAGTACGGCCTCAACGCCGAGGGTGTTGCCGCCACTGTGCGCGAGGTGCTTGCGTAGAGGGTCCGCTCCCGCCTTCACGCCGACATGCGATGAAACGCGGTGCCGCTTGACGCGGTGCCGCGTTTTTCATTGGTGCGAAATCGCATGCTCGATTGGCTGGGATTCTCATGCTCGATCGGTGGGGCTCGCATCTTCGATTGGCGCGGCGCCGCACTTTCGACAGCAAAGCTCGCGGTGCCGCGCATCCGCGACCCCCGTCAGAATTCGTTGCCTCCATATCTGGTTACGGTCGGCATGAGCTGCATTCGCAAAATCTTTTGGAGCGTATGGAATCCGCTGGTGCGAATGCGCTTGCGAGAGCCCAGGGCGCGGAACAGATCGTCGGTGAACTGCTGGAATAGGTGCTCATCGACAAGATCCTCGTACCACACGTTCAAGATGGTGAATCCGGAGCCGACGATTTTGTTTTGTCGCCGCGCATCCCGCCCTGCCGCCTCTATGGAGTGGAACTCCTTTCCTTGGTATTCAAGGCCGACGCGCTGCCGGGTGAACCCGATGTCGACGCGCCGCCTCCCGACGGGCGTCGCGACGGGATGGTTCATCGAGATGGGACCGAGACCTAGACCGCCCATCGTGGTGGGCAGCGAGACAAGCATGGCCAGGACGGTCTCCATAGGGGAGTTTGACAGGCCGTTCACGTATTTGAGCAAATTACGCGCCCGCTTGATGCCGGTGACCCTGTGGATGGAGTCGGTGAGCCTGCCGATTTTCTCGGTTGATGTAAGCGGTTTCTCGGTGCACGTGAGGCCGTCCCACGAATCATCGAGAACATAGGTGCCGCAAAGCTCATATCCCAAGCTGATGATATCGAAGTTGCTCCAGGTGTTGTCGCCCGCAATCTGGATGAAGGAGAGTTCGGGACTCACCGTCCAGAACGATCGGTCGATTTTTATGAGCGACCGAGGAGGAAGAGGGCGGTAGCATGCCGTGACTTGGGTATCTTGACGTTGGTTGTATCCGCGGTTTCCATCGACGAGAACGTGATATGGCTTGCTCACGATGCCGTGGACGGTCATGTCATCAGCCAGGAGCTGCCGCGGCGGAACTGACAGGCCGGTGACCTGGCCGGTCCTCGGCTTGTCGAGCAGCGTCGGGATGAGGCGTTTGCTCGATCGGTAGAGTTCGAGTGCGGAGGCGCCGCACGCGCAGACAACTTTCTCCATGCATAGACGATACGCTCTTTTCTGCATTTCGGCGCATTTTTGCCAAAGTGGTCAAAAAACTACTTCATACAGTATTTCTTGTCTCTTTTTGTCGTTGGCTGGGCGTCGAGTGCATCACGGTTGATGCATGGGCGGCACACTGCTGTGCATTTCTTCATAAGTGACGGGTTTTACGGCCATTTCGATTTAGAGACGCGATGCAACGTAATTACAAATACTGTATGAATATAAATCGTGACCGCAATTGGCCGCAGCGAGCATCGAACGGTGAGGCCTGCTCTCCACGGGGTGCCAATAGCCCGCAGGTGACGGGCTGAGACTTCAGGATGCCAATTGTGTCATCTGAATCTAAGTGGTAAACGCTTAGGTTTTATGAGTTCAATTGTGGGTACCATGGAGGCGTTCAGTAGATGTGCGCCGCTTGCCGGCGCACAAGCCGGCGAAAGCCGGCTAGACGACAGCAGAAAGGGCGTTGCGCGTATGCAGCAATTTAAAACCGAGAGCAAGAAGCTCCTCGACCTCATGATCAACTCGATCTATACCAACAAGGAGATCTTCCTGCGTGAGCTTATCTCCAACGCGTCGGATGCGGTGGACAAGCTCAACTTCAAGAGTCTCTCCGACTCGAGTATTCAGCTCGGCAACGATGACCTTGCCATCCGCGTCTCGTTTGACAAGGACGCGCGCACGCTTACCGTCTCCGACAACGGCATCGGCATGACCGCTGAGGACCTCGAGGAGAACCTCGGCACCATCGCCCATTCCGGCAGCCAGGAGTTCAAGCGGGAAAACGCCGAGCACCAGGGCGGGGATGTCGACATCATCGGTCAGTTTGGCGTGGGCTTCTACTCTGCGTTCATGGTTGCCTCCAAGGTCCGTGTGGTCAGCCGCGCCTTCGGCGAGGACACGGCGCACGTATGGGAGTCCGACGGCCTTGAGGGCTACACCATCGAGCCCGGCGAGCGCGCCGAGCACGGCACCGACGTCATCCTCACCATCCGCGAGAACGTCGCCGGCGAGAATGGCGAGCCCGGCGAGAACTACGACACGTATCTGTCCGAGTGGGGGCTCAAGGACCTCATCAAGCGCTACAGCAACTACGTGCGCTATCCCGTCCAGATGATGGTCACCAAGAGCCGCGAGAAGGAGCGCCCCGCCGACGCCGGCGACGACTACAAGCCGGAGTACGAGGACTGCGAGGAGCTCGAGACCATCAACTCGATGACTCCCATCTGGAAGAAACGCAGCTCGGACGTGTCGGAGGAGGACTACAACGAGTTTTATAAGAGCACGTTCCACGATTTTGAGGACCCGGCGCGTACGGTGAGCTTCCACGCCGAGGGCACCCTCGAGTACGACGCGCTGCTCTATATCCCGAGCCGCGCACCGTTCGACCTTTACAGCAAGGATTACGAGAAGGGCTTAGCGCTCTATAGCTCCAATGTGCTGATTATGGAGAAGTGCGCCGACCTGCTGCCGGATTACTACAACTTCGTGCGCGGCGTGGTGGACTCCCAGGACATCTCGCTCAACATCTCGCGTGAGACCCTGCAGCACGACCGCCAGCTCAAAGCCATCGCCAAGCGCGTGGAGAAGCGCGTGACGAGCGAGCTCGAGAAGATGCGCGACGACGACCGTGAGACGTACGAGAAGTTCTTTGAGAACTTCGGCCGTGGGCTCAAGTTTGGCATTTACTCCAGCTATGGGATGAAGGCCGATGAACTTGCCGACCTGCTGCTGTTCTGGAGCGCGCGCGAGAACAAGATGGTGACGCTTGCCGAGTACGCCGCCGCCATGCCCGAGGGCCAGAAGGCGATCTACTACGCGGCGGGCGATGATCGCGAGCGCCTGGCCAAGATGCCCGTGGTAAAGGGCGTGCTTGACCGCGGCTATGACGTGCTGCTGCTCACGGCCGATGTCGACGAGTTCACCTTCCAGGCCATGCGCGGCTACACCGCCAAGCACATGCCCAAGGTTTACGAGGACGACGCCGCGCGCGAGGCGGCCGCAAAGGCCGTCGCCGACGGCGCGGAGCCCGAGACCGAGGACCGCTTCCTCGATCTCAAGAACGTGGCGACCGGCGATCTCGACCTCGCGACCGAGGACGAGAAGAAGGATGCCGAGGAGGCTACGAAGGAGCACGGCGACCTGTTCGAGGCCATGAAGGAGGCCCTCGGCGATAAGGTGGAGAAGGTTGCGGTCTCCGCGCGTCTGACCGATGCCCCCGCCTGTATCACCACCGAGGGTCCGCTGTCGCTCGAGATGGAGAAGGTGCTTGCGCGCGGCCCCGAGGCCGATCGCGGCGAGATGCCCAAGAGCCAGCGCGTGCTTGAGCTCAACGCCAAGCATCCGGTGTTCGACAAGCTCGTGGCTGCTCAGGAGGCGGGCGACCAGGATAAGCTCTCCCTGTATGCCGGTCTGCTCTACGACCAGGCGCTGCTCGTCGAGGGCATCCTGCCCGCCGACCCGGTGGCGTTTGCCCAGAGCGTCTGCGAGCTCATGTAGATTGCTCGCTCGCACATTTACCGGGAATTCATAGCTAAGCAATAGACCGGGGCGCCCTGTAGAGCGCCCCGGTCTATTGCTCGGAGGGGGGATGATGCGCCGCAAATACGCAAATGTTGGGTTAAAAGTGGGGGTATGCGAGTAAAGGCGAGATTGACCGCAATATAACCGCAGGTCAAGCCTTTGTTGCACAAATGGCTACACGGCGGATGCGGACTTTATCTCAACATTTGCGTATTTGCACGTTCCGCACGCTGGAGAAGAGGCTCTTTTCGCCCTTTCATGTGCACAGGTGTGTCGCCCTATTGCGAGTATTCTGCAGAAAGTATTGATAGTTACCAGTACACGTGTTGTTTTTCTCACGACCGTAGTATAGTTCTGCTCCAACAAAGGCAATAGTAAGGTCAAAGGGTGGTTCGAGCGTGAAGAAGGCCTTCCAGATCTTTAAACGAGACCTCAAGCGGTTACTGCACAATCCTGTGGCGATGGTCATCACCATTGGTGTGTGCATCATTCCGTCATTGTATGCTTGGTACAACATCGAGGCGAACTGGGATCCGTACAGTAACACCTCCGGTGTGAAAATCGCCGTCGCCAACGAGGACGAGGGCGTTGAAAGTGAGTTGACGGGGTCGCTCAACGCCGGTGAGCAGACGGTCGAGCAGCTCAAGGAAAACGACGACCTGGGCTGGGTCTTCACCGATGCGGAAAGCGCGAAAGAGAGCGTGTACAGCGGTGAGTACTACGCCGCGATCGTCATTCCTAAGGACTTCAGCGAAAAGCTCACGAGCATGCTCACGGGCGACTTTGAGCAGCCCGAGCTCACGTACTACGTGAATGAGAAGAAGAACGCCATTGCCCCCAAGGTGACCGATACGGGTGCCGAGACCATCGAGGAGCAGCTGAACGAGACCTTTGTCGCAACGGTCAGCAGCACGCTTGTCGAGCAGGCGCAAAAGCTCGGGGTCGACGTGGACGCGGCGGGGGAGCGCGCGGAGCAGGGCGTGCTCGCGAATGTCTCCGATTCCGTCGACGCCCTGAAGCGTGTGCGCGAGGGCCTTGGCGGCATGGCGACTACCATCGACGACGCCAAGGTTGCCGCAACGAGTGCCAAGAGCTCGCTGGCCGGCATGAACGCCGAGACGCCTGCGCTTGTCGATGCGCTCGACAAGGGACACCAGCTCCTGGGCACAACACGTTCGGCCGCGGGCGAGTTCCACACCGCGCTGTCGACCGCCCTCGCCAACGGAGCGACCCAGCTGGGCACGGCTTCGTCGAAGGCGGACGCCGCCGTTGGTTCAATGGCGGGCGCCGTCTCGGCTGCTAAGACCAAGATCGACATATCGCTCTCCAACTTCCAAGCCGTGATCGATTCCAATTCGCGCGCCCTCGAGGCCCTGCGCAACCTCAACAACTCGGCTTTGGGCTCAAACGGCGATATCGAGGCCTTCATCCACGACCTTGAGAACCAAAATGCCGGTCTGCAGTCTGCCAAAGACGCGCTGCAGACGCAGAGCGATGCACTCGGCCAAGACGTCGATGCCGCGACCACCGCGACGGACGCTATCAACACCGCCGTGCAGGGCAGCGTCGAGAACCTGGGCAAGACCCAGCAGACCCTCAACTCCAGCGTCATTCCCCAACTGAGCGCGGGCCTCGATGCGTTCTCGAACGTCTCGGGCGACCTGTCGGGCGTCGTGACGAGCCTCACCCCCACCATCGCGCAGTCCATGGGCCTACTTGACCAGCTGAACGCCATGCTCGACCAGACCAAGAGCGCGTTGGCGAGCAGCGATGAAACGCTGGCCGACCTGCAGGCTACGCTTGAGACGGTCAAGACCGACATCGTCGCGCTGCGCAGCTCCGAGGCAACACGCGAGCTCGCGAACCTGCTCGATATGGACCCCGCTAACATCGCGGATTTCATGTCCGCCCCGGTGACCCTCACCACTAAGGCCGTGTATCCGGTCGAGAACTACGGTTCGGGCGTCACGCCGTTCTACACGAACCTGGCTCTGTGGGTGGGTGGCTTTGTGCTCATCGCCATCTTCAAGCTTGAGGTTGACACCGAGGGTGTGGGCCAAATCACGGCCAACCAAGGGTATTTTGGCCGCTGGATGCTCATGGTCCTGCTCGGCTTCGTGCAGTCGATCATCGTGTGCGTGGGCGACTTGGTGCTAGGGATCCAGTGCAGCCATCCCGTGTTGTTCGTGATTGCGGGCGTGTTCACCTCGTTCGTCTACGTGAACATCATTTACGCGCTGTCGATCGCGTTCAAGCATATCGGCAAAGCCATCGGCGTCATCCTCGTCATTGTGCAGATCCCGGGTTCCTCAGGCATGTACCCCATCGAGATGATGCCCGACTTCTTCCAGGCTCTGCACCCGCTGTTGCCCTTCACCTACGGCATTAACACGATGCGCGAGACCATCGGCGGCATGTACGGCATGAACTACCTGTTCAACCTGGGCATCCTTGCGGTGTTTTTGGCCGTGGCGCTCGTGGTGGGCGTATGGCTGAGGCCTAAGCTCCTCAACCTCAACCTGCTGTTCGACCGCCAGCTCTCCGGCACGGGCGTGATGATCTGCGAGCGCGACGACATGCCGCGCGAGCGGTTCTCCGTGCGCAACGCCGTGCGGGCGCTGTTTGACACGGAGGCGTATCGTCGCGAGATCCTCGAGCGCGGCGCGCGCTTCGAGCACCGGTACCCGCGGCTTATCAAAGCGGGCTTCTGCCTGGTGCTTGGTCTGCCCGTGCTGCTGTTCGTGCTCACGGCAACGCTTGACCTCGACATCGACGGCAAACTCGTGATGCTCGTGCTGTGGATCGTTGCCATCATCGTGGCGGATGCCTACATGATCTTTATCGAGTACCTGCGCGAAAGCCTGAATTCACAGGCGCGTATGACCTCGCTGCCCGATGACGAGCTGCGCGAGGAGCTGGGCCGCAGCATCGCGCGCGGGGTGCCGGCGCGCGCCGCAGGGGCGAGCCCGGATCGCGGCCTCACCGGCAGAACTCCTGCACACATCACCAACGGAGACGCCCCGAAGGGAGGCGAGGAGTAGATGAAGAAGATCATTGCCCTGCTCAAGCAGGATCTCTCGAGGGTGCGCGGCAGCGTGGTCGCATGCATCGTCGCAGTGGGTCTCGTGATTGTGCCTACCCTTTACGCCTGGTTTAACATTGCGGGCAGCTGGGATCCTTACGGAAACACGGGCAATCTCAAAGTCGCGGTGGCGAACTCGGACGAGGGCTACCTGAGCGATCTTATCCCCGTGCGCGTGAACATCGGCGACACGGTCGTCTCGTCGCTACGTGAGAACGACAACATCGACTGGGTCTTCGTCAAGGAGGACGAGGCGGTCGAGGGCGTGCGTTCGGGTGAGTACTACGCTGCCGTCGTAATTCCCGAGGATTTCAGCTCCCGCATGATGACGGTCTTTTCGAGCGATGCCGAGCACGCCGAGATCGTGTACTACGAGAACCAAAAGGCCAACGCCATCGCGCCCCGCGTGACCGACAAGGCCGCGAGCACGGTGCGCAAGCAGATCGACGAGACGTTCGCCGAGACTATCAGCGAGGTGGGACTGGCCACCACGTCGAGCCTGCTCGATTACCTGGACGGCGATCAAATCGCCAACTACGCGGCGAACCTGGGCAGCACTCTTACGGCGGGCATCGAGACGTTGCGCGATGCGTCCAAGACGGCGACCGAGTTCACGGGGGTCCTGGGCTCCTCCACAGGCCTTTTGGATTCTGCGGGCGACCTGTTGTCTCAGACGGGCGAGGCCAGTTCGAGCGCCGAGGCACTGGTGAGCGATGCCAAGACGGGCCTTGCCAACATGGATGCCGCTCTCGATGGCGCGGTTGACGCCATCAACGGGGCGCTGGCCGACAGCGCGGGTGACTACGAAGCCGCCGCCACGGCCATAGGGAACGCGTTCGCCACCGTGGATGAACACGTGTCGACTACCTGTACGCAGCTGCGTAGCGCCTCGTCGAAGATAGCGGGACAGGCGGCAGATGCCCGTGCCGTGCAGAAGAAGATCGCCGCCCTTGAGGACAAGGTCGACAGTCTGCCGATATCAGATGCGGCAAAGGCCGAGCTCATTCAGCAAATCGACATCGTGGCCAACACGGTGGGCAACGTCGCTAACCAGCAGGAACTGCTCGCGCAGCACCTCTCGGATGCCGCCGATTCCCTCGAGGCGGGTGCCACCGATGCTCGCGAGCAGGCAGAAGCCGTCAAGGAAAACCTCGCTTCTGCCAAAAACGACATCTCATCGATCAAGGATTCCTACAAGGAGACGCTCGAGCAGGAGATCGCGTCGCTCGCCGATGCGGTGGGGAGCGTCGCCAAGAGCAGCGAGGACATGGCGAGCAGTCTGAGCACGACCGCCTCCGATCTCTCGACGGCATCCAAGGACCTTTCGAGCGACCTTTCCGATGCGCAAGGCGTGCTTGCCAGCGCCGCAACCGACCTGAGTACCTCCGCCGACGGCCTGCAGGAGCTCAAGGACGGTATCGATGCCGCCGTGGCGTCGGGCGACCTGCAGAAGGTACGGGACCTCATTGGATCGGACCCGACATCGCTTGCCGAGGCCCTCGCCGCCCCGGTGGCCCTCGACCGCCAGGCCGTGTACCACATCGAGAACTACGGCAGCGCCATGGCGCCGTTCTACACTACGCTGTCCATCTGGGTCGCGGGCATCGTGCTTGCCGCAATGCTCAAGGCGAACGTGGATGAGCGCGATATCCAAGCACTCGCGCCGATTCACCTGCACGAGCTCTATCTGGGACGCTACGCGTTCTTCGCGTTGCTCGCCTTTGCGCAGGCGACGCTCGTGTGTGCCGGCGACCTGATGTTCTTTGGGATCCAGTGTGCCCATCCGCTGCAGTTCCTCCTCGTGGGCTGGGTTGCCGGGTTCGTGTTCAGCAACATCATCTACACCCTTACGGTGAGCTTTGGCGATATTGGTAAGGCGATCGCCGTTGTGCTGTTGGTCATGCAGGTGGCCGGCTCGGGCGGCACATTCCCCATCGAGATGACGGCCGACTTTTTCCAAGGTGTCTATCCGTTCCTACCGTTCACGCATGCCATCAACGCGATGCACGCCGCCATGGCCGGAGCCTATGGGATGGAGTATTGGCGTGAACTCGGTATCTTGGCGTGCTACCTGCTTCCGTCGCTCGCGCTCGGTCTGGTATTCCGCCGTCCCGTGATTCGCGCGAACCAGTGGATCATCGAGAAGCTCGAGGAGACCAAGCTCATGTAGGAGCCTGCGGCGAGCGCACGGCGGCGCGGTCTCAGCCGTTGATTGCCGCGAATCGGGCGTTTTTGTAACGAGTTTCCAGAGGGGTCGAGTAGACAGGTGTTTTGGGCTATCGCCAACTGGGGCTTTGATGCCCAAACCGACCGTCTACTCGGGGCGTCTCGATCTTCGTTACAAAAACGCCCGATTCGCGGCATTGCACCTTCTGCCCATGCCCTCATTTCCAAGGTGCTTTTCTGCGGGGGAGTGCCGGAAACTCGGACGAAACATAACTATGAGAACATGGAGACAATCTGGCATCATCGCATGTGAAAGGGCTCGTATATGGACCAGCAGCAGAACATCGATTTCGTCCTGCGCACCGTCGAGGAGCGCGACATCCGCTTCATCCGCCTGTGGTTCACCGACGTGCTCGGCAGGCTCAAGAGCTTCGCTATCAGCCCTGAGGACCTCGAGGTCGCGTTTGAAGAGGGCATTGGTTTCGACGGTTCCGCCATTGAGGGCTTCACCTCTCCCGACGAGGCGGACATGCTGGCCTTCCCGGATGCCTCCACGTTCCAGATCCTGCCCTGGCGCCCCAAGCACGACGGCGCCGCGCGCATCTTCTGCGATGTCTGCACGCCCGACCGCCAGCTGTTCGCTGGCGATTCGCGCGAGTGCCTGCGCCGCATGTTCTATCGTGCGGAGAAGCTCGGCTACATCATGAATGTGGGCGCCGAGCTCGAGTTCTACTATTTCCCCGACGAGCGCACACCCGAGCCCATGGACAAGGTTGGCTACTTTGACCTCACGCCGTCGGATTCCGCGCGCGACCTGCGCCGTTCCACCGTGCTCATGCTCGAGAAGATGAGCATCCCGGTGGAGTACACCTTCCATAGCTCCGGTCGCTCGCAGCACGGCATTTCCATGCGTCACGCCGAGGCGCTCACCATGTCCGATGCCATCATGACGGCCAAGCACGTCATTCGCACCTGCGCCTACGAGTCGGGCATCCACGCCTCTTTCATGCCCAAGCCCATCGCCAAGGGCTCGTCTTCGGCAATGTTGCTTCACCAGTCCCTGTTCGACCGTGAAGGCAACAACGTCTTCTGGGGTGACGACGCCAAGAACCACCTGTCGCCCATTGCCAAGAGCTACATGGCCGGCATCTTGGCGCATGCCTCCGAAATCAGCGCCATCACCAACCCCACGGTGAATTCCTACAAGCGCCTCTCCGCCGGCGTGGGTAACGGCCCGCGGTATGCAACGTGGGGCATGCGCAACCGCTCCGCTATGATCCGCGTGCCCATCTACAAGCCGGGCAAGCAGGTTGCGGCCCGCATTGAGCTTCGCAGCCCCGATCCGATGGCCAATCCGTACTTGGTGAACACCGTCACGCTGGCAGCCGGACTCGACGGCATCAAGCGCGGACTCGAACTGCCCGAGGAGGCGACCTCCGATCTGTTGCGTCTGCCCGAGAGCGAGCTGCGCGCCCGCGGCATCGAGCCGCTGCCGAGAAACCTCGACGAGGCGCTCGACGTCTTTGAAAGCTCCGATTTCATGAAAGACGCCCTCGGCGAGCACATCCATGCATTCTTCCTCAAGAAGAAGCGCGACGAGTGGAATCGCTTCAACGCCACAGTGACCGAGTGGGAGCTCGATCACTATCTCGCCAATTCATAGGGAGTGGGGCCTCGGTCGGTGATCCTTGCCCGAATATCACCGCCATGTACGTGCTCGACCTGCCTATTTGTTATGATGATGCCGTCGGAGGTGTGAATATGTCCGAAAAGTCTGTGCTATTCATGGCGCGTACCACGCGACTTCATGATTTCGTCCGAACACTCGCCTCGTCCTTAGGTGTCGAGGTGCATATTGCGACCCCAGATTCGCCTGCCGTGGCGCATGATTTCGACCTCCTTATTCTCGATGGCGATGGGGTGCGTTCCGATCGCGTCGATGCCATGGCAAAGTGGCTCGAGCAGCGCGGCGGTGTGCCCATGCTTCTCATGATGGATGAGGAGAACCTCTCCGACCTGCATCTTCCCTCTCATGTCCGCTCCGATTTCATTTGCTCGGGTGCAAGTGACGCCGAGCTTGAAGCGCGCGCCCGCCAGCTTTTGGGCGATGGCGAGACCGTCGCGGTCGACGAAGTCCTCACCGTGGACAACCTCATGATCAACCTTGCCACCTACCAGGTATCGCTCGACGGCGAGCCGGTTGACCTCACGCTTATGGAATACTCGTTGCTCAGCTTTCTGGCAACGCATCCCAACCGTGCGTACAGCCGCGAAGTGCTGCTGCATCGCGTGTGGGGCTTCGAGTATTGCGGAGGAACGCGTACGGTCGATGTCCATATCCGTCGAATCCGCAGCAAGGTGGGTCCGCAGATCGCCGGTCACATCTCCACGGTTCGTGGTGTGGGCTACCTGTTTAAGGAATAACGTGTGCGCCGGGGCGCGTGCCGAAGGGCGCGCGCCCCTTTTCATGCGCGTTGCCTTTTCGCGCTGTGGGTTGCGTATAGTGCCTGAGTGCCTTTCGAAAGACTTAATGGTACTTACAACTTGATTAAAGTCCGCGACTCTCGGGGGGTTGAACCTCGTATTTGGGGTACAACGGTTGAGATTGAAAGCGTTGAAAGGAACCTCCATGATTGACGACAAGACCCCGCAGCGCCCGGACGGCCTTGCGGGGGATGAGCCGCATTTCGCTTCGAACTCCGAGCCAACGGTGGAGACCACCGTCATGCCCGCGATGCATACCGAAACGCGTACCGTGGTGAAGACCAAGAGCCGCAAGCTTCCGATCTTCCTTGCATCCCTGCTCGGTCTTGCCGTAGGATCCGTGCTCGTGATCGCGCTCGTGATGTCCGGCGCATTCCGCATTACGGGCACCAATGTGGAGTCTGCTGTCAGTGGTGCCACGCAGACCATCGAGATCGATCCCGAGGACACCACGCTTTCGGAGGCCGTTGCCGCCAAGGCTCTGCCATCTGTGGTGTCGATCACCGCTCAGGGCGAGACCGAGGACTCCGGCGGCATCGGTAGCGGCGTCATCCTCGACACCGATGGCAACATTCTCACGAACTACCACGTAATTGAGGGTGCTTCCGCGTTGGTGGTGCGCACGGACAGCGGCGACAGCTATGAGGCCGAGGTCGTGGGCACGGATGAGTCGAGCGACCTCGCCGTGATCCGCCTCCAGGACGCCGAGGACGCCGATCTCACGCCCATTGACCTCGCCGACTCCGATGATCTCACCGTGGGTGAGTGGGTTATGGCAATCGGTAGCCCCTTTGGCAACGAGCAGTCCGTCTCGACGGGTATCGTCTCCGCTTTGTACCGTTCCACCGCACTTCAGAGTACGAGCGGCACCTCCATTTACGCGAACATGATCCAGACCGACGCCGCCATCAACCCCGGTAACTCCGGTGGCGCTCTCGTGAACGACGAGGGCAAGCTCATCGGCATCAATTCCGTGATTGAGTCGTACTCGGGTTCGAGCTCGGGCGTGGGTTTTGCCATTCCGGTGAATTACGCCATCAATATCGCGGATCAGATCATCGCCGGCGAAACGCCTGTTCATCCGTACCTGGGCGCCTCGCTTATGAGTGTGAACGCCTATAACGCGCGTCAGAACAACCTTGCAGTCGATAGCGGCGCCTATGTTGCCGAGGTCACTGCTGATGGTCCTGCCGCAACTGCGGGGATCGAAGCAGGCGACATCGTGACGGCGGTGGACGGCGAGCCCATCTCTTCCGCCGACGGCCTGATTATCGCCTTGCGTGAGCACGAGGTGGGAGACAAGGTCACTCTCACCGTGATGCATGGTAAGGACGAGAAGGAGATCGAGGTTGAACTCGGATCTGACGAGGCATTGCAGGCCGAGCAGCAGGACGCTTCCGACGGCAACGGTTCGAGCGGCGGCATGACCGAGGAGGAGTTCCTCCGGTATCTCGAGCAGTACATGGGTGGCCGCGGAGGGTTCTAGCGCCTGCCCCCCGGTATGGCCCTCGTGGCGATGCGATACTGTAGTGCCACAATGGCGGGTACGCTCCAACTGGGGGCGCGCCCGCTTTTGCATAGAGGGCGATGGCAGAACGGGGAACGGCAACGGGGGACGCCGACGGCGTTCGCGGCGAGCTGGTTTGGCGCACATCGACGCATCTGCGAATCTGCGTAGGCTGGCCCTCTACGGCTGAGTGCGGAGCGGCACATGGGGGAGCGTGGTATAGTGTCTCCACATGCGGGCGCGATGCCCATTATCAACGAATGACGCGCGGCGGCGGAGTGCGCAGCTGCGTTTGGAGAAGGGACTGCACATGGCGGTGAACGAACAGCTGCTGCTTGAAGTGCTCGAGCAGATTCGACCCAACTTGCAGGCCGATGGCGGTGACATGGCATATGTGGGCGTAACTGAGGACGGCGTGGTGCAGCTCGAGCTGCAGGGCGCCTGCGCGGGTTGCCCCATGAGCTCGCTCACCCTGTCGATGGGCATCGAGCGCATCCTCAAGGAGCACGTGCCCGGTGTGACTCGCGTTGAGCAGGTGGGTGGCGGTGCGGATGCGGCCAACGACCTGTACGACGAGTACGCTCCGTTCTAGGGTTTGCACAAGGGTCCCGAAGGCGCCGCCCGTCGGGACCCTTTCTTTTCCGTTCGCGCGCCGGGCATGCGTCTCGGCGCGTATCTCATAGGAGTGGCCATTCATGCTCAACGAGCTCTATCACAGCCTCGACCCCGTCGCATTTTCTGCGGGACCCTTCACCGTGTATTGGTATGGCCTTGCCTATATGGTGGGTGCGCTGCTGGCGGGCGTGGTGATGTACCGTACGCTCAAGCGCTGGGATATGGCCATTACCATCGACGACGCCATGACGCTTGTGGTCTCGGTGGTCTTTGGCCTGTTGATTGGCGGCAGGCTGTTCTACGTGCTGTTCTACAGCAATGGGTATTACTTTGAGCACCCGCTCGAGATCATCTTTGGGTCGAACGGGCATGGCATCAATGGGATGAGTTTTCACGGCGGGCTTGTGGGCGGCATCATAGGCGGCCTCATTGCCTGTCGCGTATTGCGGCTGTCGCCGCTGACCATCGCCGATGCGGCGTTCGTGGGGGTGCCCTTGGCGCTGTGCTTGGGGCGGTGCGCCAACTTCGTGAACGGCGAACTGTGGGGCAAGCCCACCGATCTTCCCTGGGGCGTGGTGTTCGGCGGGGCTGCCGGCGACATTCCGCGCCATCCGAGTCAGCTCTACGAGGCGTGTCTCGAGGGCATTGTGCTGTTTGCCGTGCTCTACCTGCTGAGCCGTCGAAAAAAGACGCCGCCGCAGGGCTCCATTATGGGGACGTTCGTACTCGGCTACGGTATCGTGCGGTTTTTAATCGAATTCGTACGACTGCCCGATGCGCAGCTTGGGTACCTGTTTGGCGGCTGGCTCACCATGGGCCAGCTCCTGAGTTTGCCGCTCATCGTGGCGGGAGCGGTGTTGCTCGTGTTCGCGTTCCATTTCAAACGACCGCAGCATCTCTAGGTGCCAGCGTCTTTAAAAGAGAGGAGCCAAGGCGGATGCCACGTGAGACGAATGCGGCAAAGCGCGAACGCGCGATCGAGACGTGCCGTCGTTTGAACGAGCGATACGGGCCGGTCGAGTGCTTTTTGGACCATGAGACCCCGTTCAGGCTGGTCATCGCTGTCTTGCTGTCGGCGCAGACGACGGATGCCCAGGTGAACAAAGTCACGCCGGAGCTGTTCCGCCGCTGGCCCACGCCCGAGGCGATGGCGGGTGCGACGTACGAGGAGCTCTCGGAGGTCATCAAGTCCCTCGGCTTCTACAAGACCAAGGCGAAGCACTGCATCGAATGCGCCCAGATGATCGTGGCGGATTACGGCGGCGTGGTCCCGAATGAGATGAAGGAGCTTGTGAAGCTCCCGGGTGTGGGGCGCAAGACGGCCAACATCGTGCTCAACGTAGGGTACGGCATCGTGGACGGCATCGCGGTCGACACGCACGTGAACCGCATCGCGCACCGCCTCAAGCTCTCGCCCAAAACACACGAGAAGGAACCGCTCAAGACGGAGCAGGACCTCTTGAAGATCCTCCCCCGCGAGTACTGGAACGACGTGAACCACCAATGGATCATGCTGGGTCGCGAGATCTGCGATGCCCGCAAGCCTTTGTGTGGGGAGTGCCCTCTGGCTGACATCTGTCCGAGTGCCAAGGTGGGGTAGTACTCGATATGTTGCAGCGCAAGCGCGAATTCTCAGGTGGACGAGCTTCTTAAAGGCACAACCGCAGGAAGAGGCTTTCAGCAATATCGATGAGCGCGAGATGGGCAGCTCGGACTGCAGCAAATCGTTTTTCGACCGGTGGGCATCTTGCGGTAGGATGATTTGAACATACGAATGCGTCGAACTCCCGCCCAAGCTCGCGTTTGGGCGGGTGTTTGGCGTCGGAAAGGTGCCCCCATGCTCATTCACCGTATCGCCGCGCAGCTCTATACCGCCGAGGCGCTTCAGGACATCGACGCGGCGCTCATGGCGGGAGAGGACGCCACGCTCGCGATCTCCCAGTCGGGCCGCACCCTCGCGGTGGCGGCCCAGTTCGCCCGCCGGCCTCGCCCCACGGTGTACATCGTCTCGGGTGAGGACGCGGCCGACCGCGCTGCGCGCTCCATTGCGGCGTATGTGGGTGCGGATCGTGTTGTGCGCTTCCCCGAACGCAAGGATTATCCGTGGAAGAACGCCGAGCCCGATGACGCCGTGGTCGCCGCCCGTTGCGCCGCGCTCGCGAGGATCGCGCGCGGCGACGCCTGCATCATGGTCGCATCCGCCCGCTCGCTCCTGCGATGCGTCCCGCCGCTCGAGAGCCGGTACTGGGCGTCCCGCACGTATTCCGTGGGAGAGGAAGTTGCCTTTGAGGAGGTTCCCGGGCAACTCGTCTCGATGGGCTACACCCGTGCGGACGCGGCGGATGCCCCGGGCCTGTTCCGTGTGCTGGGCGATACCGTTGACATCTGGGCGGCCCAAGCGACCGCGCCGGTGCGCATCGAGTTCTTCGGCGACGAGATCGACCGCATCCGCCTGATGGTGGCATCGACCGGTCAGACGATCGGCGACGAGGATTCGGTCGAGATCAGCCCCGTGCGCGAGCTTGCCCTCACCGATGAGGCGGTGAGGCGGATCTCCGCCGCGCTGTACCTGCCCGCCCAGGACGACACCGAGCTGGCAGCCCTGCTCGAGCTGGTCGAGGCGCGCGTTGTCACGCCCGAGCTCGAGCGCTTTTTGCCCCTGCTTTACGGCGAGACCGTGAGCCCTCTCGCGCACGTGCATCCCGATGCACTGGTCATCTTGTCCGAACCGCGCTCGCTGTTCGATGGCTGCTCGCGCGCGTACGAGGACCTCGAGCATCGCGCGGCCGACGCGAAGATCGCGCGCCTCGACGGGCTCTACGTGCGGCCTCAAGAGCTTGACTTTGGGCGTCAGCAGCGCCTCAACTACGTAAGCCTCATCCGTGCGGGCGGATCGGTGACGGCGGAGCTCAAGATCGAGCAGCCGGCCCTCGCGGGTTCGGACAACCGCTTCATGAGCCGGATCCAGGAGGTTGTCAACAACCGCTTCGCCTGCGTGTTCGCGATTCCCGACCGCGGCGCGCGCGAGTCGATGGAGCTCTCCTTCACCGATGAGAACATCCCGTTCGAGGAGTCCCTCCAGGCGGCGCCCGAGAACGCCGGCGCCGTGGGCGGGGCGCGCGTTCGCGTCGAGCTCCTCAAGCGCGACGTGGATGCGCTCAATGCGCGCGGCATCGATGAGGGCGGGGAGCGCGTCGTCCCCACGTTGACGCGCGGCAGGATGACCTTCGTCGACGCCCCCATCCCGTCCGGAGTCGTGGTCCCCGCGGCGCATCTCGCCGTCTTCAGCCTCGCCGACCTCAACGCGCGCATGGACGGCCACCGCGGGCGCGCGCACCGGCGCGTGGACATCACCGAGGTCACCTTCCCCTTCAAGCCGGGTGACTACGTGGTTCACAGCACGCACGGCGTTGCCCTGTTCTCCGAGATCGTCCGCCAGGAGGTCGCCGGCAAGGAGCGCGACTACTTCCTGCTGGAATACGCGGGGGGCGACAAGCTCTACGTCCCGCTCGAGCAGGTCGACCGCATCACGCGCTACGTCGGCCCCGACGGCGACAACCCTCGCCTCACGCGCCTCAATACGGCCGACTGGAGCCGCGCCACCACCAAGGCGCGCAAGAGCGCCAAGAAGCTCGCCTTCGACCTCGTCGACCTGTACACGCGTCGCAGCTCGATCACGGGCTTCGCCTTCGGACCCGACAGCGCGACCCAGGTCGAGATGGAGGAGAGCTTCCCCTACGACGAGACGCGCGACCAGCTCGACGCCATCGCCGACATCAAGGCGGACATGGAATCGACCAAGCCCATGGACCGCCTGCTCTGCGGCGACGTGGGCTTCGGCAAGACCGAGGTTGCCCTGCGCGCGGCGTTCAAGTGCGTGGACGGCGGCCGCCAGGTCATGGTGCTGTGCCCCACGACCATCTTGGCGCAGCAGCATTACGAGACGTTCTTCGAGCGCTTCGCGTCGTTCGGCGTGGAGGTCGAGGTCCTATCGCGCTTCCGTACCCCCGCGCAGCAGCGCCGCGCGCTCGCGGCCTTCGCCGAGGGGCGCGTCGACGTGCTCATCGGCACCCACCGCCTGCTCTCCGCCGACGTCAACCCGCATGAGCTCGGCCTGGTGATCATCGACGAGGAGCAGCGTTTCGGCGTGCAGCACAAGGAGCAGCTCAAGAACATGCGCGAGCAGATCGACGTGCTCACGCTCTCCGCGACGCCCATCCCGCGCACGATGCAGATGGCCATGAGCGGCGTGCGCGATATGAGCCTCATCACCACGCCGCCCACCGGCCGTCGCCCCGTGGCGGTGCACGTGGGCGAGTACGACCCCGATGTGGTGAGCGCGGCCATTCGTTTGGAGATCGGCCGCGGCGGCCAGGTCTACTACGTGTCCAACCGCGTGAAGACCATCGACGACGCCGTTGAGCGCGTGCTGGAGGCCGCGCCCGAGGCGCGCATCGGCGTGGCGCACGGCAAGATGAGCCCGCGCGAGGTCGAGGACGTGATGGTGCAGTTCGCCACCAAGAAGATCGACGTGCTCATCGCCACCACCATCGTGGAGAGCGGCATCGACAACGCGAGCGCCAACACGCTGATCATCGAGGACTCGCAGCGGTTGGGCCTGGCGCAGCTCTACCAGCTCAAGGGCCGTGTGGGGCGCTCCGCCACGCAGGCGTACGCGTACTTCATGTTCCCCGGCGAGCTGCCGTTGACGGAGGAGGCAACGGCGCGCCTGACCGCGCTCTCCGAATTCCAGGACTTGGGAAGCGGCATGCGCATCGCCATGCGCGACCTCGAGATCCGAGGCGCCGGCTCGCTGGTCGGCGCCGAGCAGCACGGCAACCTGTCGAGCGTGGGCTTCGATCTGTTTACGCAGATGCTGGGGCAGGCGGTCGCGGAGGCACGCGGCGAGGGCGCCGGCGACGTCGAGCAGGCGACCGTGGGCATCAACCTGCCTGCGGACTTCTTCCTGTCCGAGGAATACGTCCCGGCGGTCGACCGTCGCGTTCTGGTGTACCGCAAGCTCGCGGCTGCGGACATGCTCGAGCAGGTCGACGAGCTCCAGGAGGAGTGCGAGGAGACGTTCGGTGCCCTGCCCGAGGCGGCGCAGAACCTGTTCGACCGCACGCGCATCCGCATCCGCGCCGACAGGCTTGGTCTCGAGAGCGTTGCGCTCATCGCGGGGAAGCTCACCTACCAGGGCGTTGACGTGCCCAAGGGCGTGGCGTTCGATCTGCGCACGAAGCTCGGCGCGATCGCCTTTCCCAAGACGCGAAAGTTCACGGTCCCCTACAAGGCGGGGGCGGGCAGCGGCAGCGGCGTCGGTCGCGGCATCAACGCCGATGTGGCCGCCGGCGGCATGGGCCCCGTGCAGGCGGCCTTGGGGATTCTGGCTCAGCTCGGTCCGAGCGGCGACGACGATTAGGTGCCTATGAAAAGAAGAGGCTACGAGCGCGAGTTTGAGCTGCACTCGTAGCCTCTTCATTTCGATAAATATCTGGAGCGCTGGGCGGTATAAAGGTTTAGCTCACTCGATCATTTCCGGCCAAGAAACCGTTGGACCGAAGAGGGGGTTTCCCGGCGTTTTATATTTCGTGATGTAGCGGGAAGAAAGAAGGTCAAACAGGTACGTGATGGCGTACTTCGAGTAAACCCCTAGCTCATCGATGCCGTCTCCTCGCCCGCTCAGGTAGTACGCCTTATCAAAACGCGAAGCGGTGTCTTTGCTGGAAAACGCCGTGATGAGCACCTTCTTCGCCGTTCGTCCCCACATGCGTTCGTCAAGTTCGCGTGCGAACATGCCCGAGACCGAAACCACGATGACCAGGGAATCGTGGTAGGTCTCGACGCGCATCGGCGGCTTACCGTTGTCTTGAGTGTTGAGGCGCACGATCTTTCCTGCAAAGAACATCTCTTGTTGGAAGCGCATGAGATTTCCGCTCACATTGTTGGTGCAGAGCAGCTCGACATTGCGATGTTGGGCTATCTCGTATGCGAGTTCGTCGAGAAGGGCATCGGATATTCTGCTCTCCACTTCCGCATACATCTCCATCATGCGAATATCGAGCTCAGCACGATATTCGTTAAAGCTGAGATTAGGGTCGCGGTGCCTGAAGTCCGAGGGGAAGACCAGTTGAGAAAAAGAGTTCTTGAGTTCGCTCAGGCTCTGGTACCCAAGGCGGTTGCAGAAACGGCGAACAGCCGATCTCGTCACGTGCGCGCGCTCTGTTATGGCGCTCACGTTGATGGCCTCGGAATTGCGGAGGTTGGAAATAAGGTAGCGCGCAATGGCGACATCGTTGCCGTCGCGCTCCTCGTTGATTATTGAACTGATGATGTTTAGCAGGCCAAAGCCGTGATTGCTCAAGATGACCCCTCGCGAACGGTCTCCAAACAGTGGTTCATTTTATGAATCATAGCAGGCAAATTCCTTTTCTATACTTCAAATCAGATGGCGCCATGTTCGAAAAAGGGCGGGAAAACCGCCTGCGTAAAAGGAGGGGAGGATGGTCGCATGAATGTTCAGGGACACGCGAATCTGCAGTTACCGGACTTCTTGTGGGGTTCTGCCACGGCGGCATATCAGTGCGAAGGTGCTTGGGACGAGGATGGCAAGGGGCTTGGCGAGTGGGATTATTTCAACCACACGAGCGCCAAGAACATCAATAACGTCGACGGCGACGTCTCGTGCGATTTCTATCATCGTTACGAGGAGGATATTCGGCTGTTGGCAGAGGGCGGCCAGAACACTTATCGATTCTCTATCGCGTGGAGCCGCATTTTGCCCGATGGGGTCGGTGAGGTCAACGAGGATGGCGTCGCGTTCTACAATCGCGTGATCGATTGTTGCGTCAAGTACGGTGTCGTCCCGAATGCCACGCTGTTCCACTATGACCTTCCCTATGCCCTGGCCTGCAAGGGCGGCTGGCTCAATGCGGATGTCGCCAAGTGGTTTTGCGACTACGCCAAGATCTGCTTTGAGCGCTTTGGCGACCGCGTGAAGGTGTGGGCAACCATCAATGAGCCCCATTTCTATAGCTACTGCGCGAATATGCTGGGCAACTACCCGCCCAACAGATCCCTCGACATGCAGTCCTTTATGCAGTATCAGTACCACCTGATGCTTGCCAGCTCCATGGCCGTACGCGCATATCGGGAGATGGGCGGCGACGGCATCATCGGCGTCGTGCACGACGGCGGTGTGGTCGAGGTCGATCCGGCTGCGGAGCATCCCGAGGAGGTGTTCCGCGGTGCCGACTTCATGGCGAATCGCATGATTCTCGCTCCATGTTTGCAGGGCAGGTTTCCCGAGGAAATGGACGAGATGCTCCAAAAGCTCGACGTCTTGCTGTATCGCGTGCCGGGCGACGAGGAGATCTTTGCCCAAGGCGTTGGCGACTACATCGGCTTGAACGTCTATTGCCGCGAGTACGCAACGGACTGGCGCGGTGGAGCGACCCAGGTTTCCGCCAACAACAAGGGCGGAGCGAGCAAGAAGCTCGAGGGGAAGGTGATCGCACCGCTGTATCAGACCACGTGCGATCCGAATGTTCCCCGCAACAAGTGGGGACGCGAGATTCTTCCGCGTGTCATGTACAGCACGATCATGGACATCGCGGAGCGCTACGGCAACCCGCTGATGTTCATCACGGAAAACGGCCACGGTGCCTACGAGGATCCCGACGCCGAGGGCATGGTTCACGACGACGAGCGCATCGAGGTACTGGATCAGTTTATCGAGCACATGATGCGCGCTCGCGCGGAGGGTGCAAACGTCCACGGGTATTACGTATGGTCAACGATGGATTTGTACAGCTGGATCAACGGTTACCAGAAGCGCTACGGATTGGTTCGAGTCGATTTCGACAATGATCTGAAGCGTGTTCCCAAAAAGAGCTGGTATTGGTATCGCGATCTGATCAACGGCTATCTAAATCAAAGCGAATAGGAGGCGTGAAATGAAATACGAGAAGATGTCGCACTCTATTCTTGCCGCGATTGGCGGTGTGGAGAACATCTCGTCCGTCACGCATTGCGCGACCCGCTTGAGGATTGATGTAAAGAAGCTCGATGCAATCGACCTCGATGCGGTCAAGAAGGCGGAATATGCGCTTGGAGCCGTGGTGAGCGGCGGCCAGCTGCAGGTCATCATCGGTCCGAACGTGACTGAGGCATACAACGATTTCCTCGAGGTCGCGGGCATCGATTTCGGTGCAGGTGTCGTCGCAGACGATGAGGGCACGATCGCCGACATGGCCGCCTCGGTGAAGAGCAACGGTGCGGTCGGCATTGTCGAGAAATTCGGCAACATCACCGCCCAGATCTTCATGCCCATCGTCCCGGCGCTTATCGTCGGCGGTCTGATCCTTGCCATTAAGAACCTCCTGGTCAATTACTGCGGGTTTAGCACCGATAGCGGCACGGCGCAGGTGCTGCTGGCGATCTTCGACGCGGCCTTCACGTTCCTACCCGTCTGGATTGGCTATCAGCTTGCCTCCATTCTCAAGATGCAGCCGATCATGGGCGCGCTTCTCGGCGCGATCATGGTGAGCCCGTCGATCAGCGGCGTTGAGGGCCTCGATTTTCTCGGGATGCCTATTCCGGCGATCGGCTACGGTGGAACTGTCGTGCCCATCGTGCTCGGCGTCGTGTTCATGTTCGCGGTTGACCGCTTGCTGCAGAAGGTCATCCCCGATGTTGTGAAGTTGTTCGTCAAGCCGCTGCTCACCATGTTCATCATTGTCCCCGTGACGCTTCTGGCTCTCGGTCCTGTCGGTTCCATGATGGGTTACGCGCTGAGCGACGCCGTTACGTGGCTTATGGGGCATGTCGCGGTGATCGCCACTCCGATATTTGCCGCGATCAACCCGTACCTCGTCATGCTTGGTCTCGATAAGGCCTTTATCGCAATCGAAGTGAATAGCCTTGCCCAGCTTGGATACGCGCCTATTATCTTCGGCTTCATTTCGAACCTGTGCATCGGAGCTACCTGCCTGGCGCTTGCGAGCACCATCAAGGGAGATTCTGCTCGTAAGGGCATGGTGACCACCTTTGGCATCACCGCGCTGTGCGGCGTTACCGAGCCGGGATTCTACGGCGCGCTCATCGAGCGTCCCCGTCTGCTTCTTGGCACTGCTATCGGCGCCCTGTCTGGTGGTCTCATCGCCGGCATTTTCGGGCTCGTTGAGTACGTTGCCGGCGCCTGTCCCGGTCTGCTCTCGGCGTTGATCTTCATCGCCCCGGACGGCGGTATGGATAATTTCTTCCTCGCCTGTGTGGTCGCCGCGGTGAGCATCACGGTGTCTTTCATCGCGACGCGGGTGATCATAGCCAAGTTTGAGAAGTAACTTACCTGAGGAACAGTTCGCTTGGGTTCCCGTTTGGCTGGTTGATCGGCCGGCCCGCTCACGTGGCGTGACCGTTTGATTTTGTTGATGGCGGTCCGCTTGAGAGAGCTCTGCCTGCACTTCGCCGGCTGAAGATCGGGGCATATGCTCCGTCCTCGATGCGTGCGTCGAGGACGGAGCTTTTATATGGCGAAGCCTCTGCATGCGAACCATGGAGGTTGTGGATGCAAGTTCGTTTTGGATATTTTCTTGTCCTGCTTGGCGCCCTGCTGTGGGGGAGTGTAGGCGTCTTTTCGCGTGCGCTGGGTCAAATGGGCTTGACTGCGATGGAGGTCGCGGCGCTCAGAATGTTCGTCGCCAGCATATTTCTCGTCCCGATTCTCTTGGCGATGGGGGCGGGCAAGGATTTCGAGAAGGCAGGAAGACGGGGGCTCCTCCGGTTTTTCCTGATCTCACCTCGAGGGCTGTTTTGGAGCGCGCTTGTTGGTGTTTTTGGCCTCGCCCTGTCCAGCGCAACCTACTATATATCTATAGAGCATATTGGCATGTCAACCTCTTCGGTGCTCATGTGCACGTCTCCTATGTTTGGCATCGTGCTCGGTCGCATACTATACGGCGAGGGGATAACCAATCAAAAAATCGTCTCACTTGTTTTCAACGTCGCGGGTTGCACACTTGCCGTCACGGGCGGCGCGCTCGAGATCGAGTCGATATCCCCAATTGGAGTTGGAACGGGCGTTTGCTCTGGCTTGATGGGATGCCTGCTCACAATGTTCAGCAAGGCGGCAACACGTTACGCCCAGCCGCTCACTGTCGTATTTTATGGCTTTGTGGCCGGTGGCGCCCTTTTGTCCGCCTTCGCGAACCCGTTTGCGAAGATAGCTGGGGGCATGCCATCCGGGTTCTACTGGGTCGCAGCCGCTTTCGGCTTGTTCCCAACGGTCCTCGCGTACTTTTTTTATATGACTGGGCTCTCAAAGGGGCTTGAGGCATCCAAGGTCCCCGTGGTCGCCACGTTCGAAACGGTGACGGCCGTGATACTCGGCGTTGCCATATTCAGAGAGCCGTTTGGCATGGGAAAGCTGATCGGCGTCTGTTTGGTCCTGGCTTCCATCGGTATAATGAGCATCGATGTGGCGGCTCAGCGCAGAAAGCTTCTGGAAAGGGTCCGTTCCGTGTAGTGCGCCGTAGGTGCGAGGGAAGGGTTCGGTTGCGATCGGTTTCGCTTCTGAGCTGCGAGATGATCGGTTAAAGCCAAGGCCCGACCCCTTGCGGGGTCGGGCCTTGGTCATGCGAGGCGATGATGACAGGCCTGTACTAGTCTTCGGCGATCTCAGTGATGGCACCGGCGGGGCAGGCGTCCTGGCAGGCGCCGCAGGCGACGCAGGAATCCTCGTCGGCGACGGTGGCGACGTCGTTCAGCTCGAGAACGCCGGCAGGGCAAGCGTCAACGCAGACGCCGCAGGCGATGCACTCGTCAGCATCAATAATCGGATGAGCCATGATAAACCTCCTCTGTTGCGCCCGGTGCCACAGGCGAAGAGGCAACGGGTCTTTCTCAAAAGAAAGATACCACGCGGCTCCTTCAATGCAAGTCTTCGCAAGGTCCAATCGCGACCGTTCACCGAGTCAGCCAAGGCTGACTGTTGTGGATGCTGCATGGGTTGCACGCGGAAAGTATTGATCATTTACCACTCCCGCATTTCACTCGCCCTTCCCACGCTGCCGACCGAACTTCCGCGCACGTGCCTCCTGATTTTCCTCAGTGTGTGTCCGATAATACGCAAATGCGGGGATAAAATTCGAATCGGGGAGTATCGTTCCGTTTTGGTTTATAAAACCTGCAGGTACAGGCTTTGGTCGTTATATCGCTACTTGCCCATGCCGAATATTAACCCCGCATTTGCGTATTTTTATCTTTCCCACTGCCGTTGGTGGCCTTTTTTCGCTTGGTGAAGTGCCCCGGTTTGCGTCGGGCCTTGTTGTCGAGCCTACGTTTCTTGAGTTCTTGTGCGGTCGGCTCCCTTGTGAGGCCGAGCCAGTCACCAAAAATGTCTGCACGTAGGTTGTTCTCGGCAATGAGTTGCCTTGAGGTCTTGTTTGGCCATACGATCCCGAGTTTCTCTGACAGCAACATGAGCAAAACTGCGAACTTATGCTGGTCACGAAGCTGGTCGCTCGTGATCAGGGTCACCCCGTGCCCCATTGCTTGCAGGGCAGTAGCCCGAAGCGCATCTTTCGTGCCCGCGCCGACTCTGTCGTGGACAATCTTGCCCTGGCATTCGAGCATCCACTCCCTTGTGTCGGCTGGAGACACCACGCGTAGGTCAATCTCGGCGCCAGGTTTTCCCGTGAGGATTCCTGCGCCATGTGAGTATTTGACCAGATAGTTGTTCTCGAAGTGCTGATAACCTTGCCCTCCAAGCGCAGGATCCATCCATAGCAACATGGAAATCTGAGCCTCTAGCGGGGAGGCGGTCATGCCGCTCACGCAATCGAGGGCTCGCTCGAACAGCTTGTGTCCTCGAACCCCCTTGATTCTTGCGGCAAAATCTCGAAGAGTTGACAGGTTTGTCAAGGGTGGCCGCGTCCACAGCTTCGAAGGCTTACCGTCTTCCGATGAAACGCACGACCAGCCGTCATGCACGTCGGTTGCGTGGCGAATGAACAGTTCGTTTGAGAGCGCCTCGCTTGGCTCGTACAGGGTGAATCTCCCACACATTTCGTACATTGCCATAACAAGCTGATTGAAGGTCAAGGTTCGTGAGAGCGTGAAGAGCGTGAGCTCGGGCGATGCGACGTGGAAGCCGTGCAAGGTTTCTCTAATGCAACCGCGGAGAAGTTCACGGTCGATCACATGGAACCGAAGCGTCACACCATGCGAGCGTTTCTGCGCGCTGTCCGTAATCACATGTAGGGGTGTGCCTAGGACTTCCGTTACGAGAGGCTCTTTGCGCAGGGTATAGTAGCGTGGATCGCGGCTATATAAATGCAGTGGGGGACACGCCTCGAGGAAGCGGGGCGGTGTGCGGTAGTACTTATAGGCGGTCTTATCGCAAATGATGCTTTCCTCGGTAAAGATGTCGATTGCCATGAGGGCCTCCCAGGGACCTGAGCGGAATGAGGACGTGTATTGGAGCTGAGGCGACCTGATGTGCTTGATTGATGTGCTTGCGAGATGCTTAAAATACGCAAATGCGGGGTTAGTTTCGGCAACGCTAGATACGCGAGAAAAATGACATGCTATCTACCTGCGGATACGCTGAATAGTAGAACCTTTATACCCGCAGGGCCTCGAAAACATCCCCGCATTTGCATATTTAGCGATTGAGGTGGGGGCGGACGCACCCGAATTAGACGAAAACTCTCCATGAGCGCACGGGACTCGGAGCTCATGCTGTGCTTGCGGGCACGCTTCCCGCGCGATGCATTGCCTTATGCCTTGGGTTGAGTTGTGGAGGATAAGAAATCTTATATGAATTGACTTAGATTTTGTATAACTCGGTGCATAAGGGGATACACTATGCCATGAGCAAAACGCAGAAGCGCCGTGAGCATCCGCAAATGTGCGCCACGCAACCCAAGGAAGGGAAGTAACTATGAGCAAGATTCTCGGTATCGACCTGGGCACCACCAACTCCGCCATGGCCGTTCTCGAGGGTGGCAGCCCCACCACGATCGTGAATGCCGAGGGCGACCGCACCACCCCGTCCGTCGTTGGTTTCCGCGCCGAGGGCGACCGCATCGTGGGCAAGGCTGCTAAGAACCAGGCCGTCACTAACCCCAAGAACACCGTCTTCTCCATCAAACGCTTCATGGGCCGCAAGTTCTCCGAGGTCCAGGACGAGCTCAAGACCGTGCCCTACGAGGTCAAGGAGGGCAGTAACGGCCGTTGTGTCGTCATAATCGACGGCGAGGAGTTCACGCCCGAGCAGATCAGCGCTATGACGCTCGCCAAGATGAAGGCCGACGCCGAGAAGTATCTTGGCGAGCCCATCACCGAGGCCGTCATCACCGTCCCCGCGTACTTCAACGACGCCCAGCGTCAGGCCACCAAGGACGCCGGCCGCATCGCCGGCCTCGACGTCAAGCGAATCGTCAACGAGCCCACGGCCTCCGCGCTCGCCTACGGCCTCGACAAGCAGGACAAGGAGCAGAAGGTCCTCGTCTTCGACCTCGGTGGCGGCACCTTCGACGTTTCCCTGCTCGATCTTGCCGACGGCGTGTTCGAGGTCCTCGCCACCAACGGCGACAACCACCTGGGCGGCGACGACTGGGATCAGCGCGTCATCGACTGGATGGCCGACAAGTTCCAGTCCGAGAACGGCGTCGACCTGCGCAAGGATCCCATGGCATTGCAGCGCCTGAAGGAGGCCGCCGAGAACGCCAAGAAGGAGCTCTCCGCCGCCCAGCAGGCCGTCATCAACCTGCCCTTCATCACCATGAACCAGTCCGGCCCGCTGCACCTCAACTACACGCTCACCCGTGCCGAGTTTGAGAAGATCACTCGTGACCTGCTCGAGCGCTGCAAGGCGCCGGTCACCAAGGCGCTGAACGACGCCGGCGTCTCCCTCTCCGAGGTCGACGAGGTCATCCTCGTTGGCGGCTCCACCCGTATGCCCGCCGTGCAGGAGCTCGTCAAGAACATGACCGGTAAGCAGCCGAACATGTCCGTGAACCCCGATGAGGTCGTCGCCAACGGCGCGGCTGTCCAGGGCGGTGTGCTCACCGGCGACGTCGAGGGCATCCTGCTGCTCGACGTGACCCCGCTGTCCCTCGGTGTCGAGACCATGGGCGGCATCATGACCAAGATGATCGACCGCAACACCACGATCCCGACCTCCAAGACCGAGATCTACTCCACTGCTGCCGACAACCAGACCTCCGTCGAGATTAACGTGCTCCAGGGCGAGCGCGAGCTTGCCCGCGACAACAAGTCCCTCGGCAAGTTCCAGCTCTCCGGCATCCCGGCGGCTCGCCGCGGCGTCCCGCAGATCGAGGTCACCTTCGACATCGACGCCAACGGCATCGTGAAGGTCTCCGCCAAGGACAAGGGCACCGGCAAGGAACAGTCCATCACGATCTCCGGCTCCACGGCGCTTTCCGATGAGGAAGTCGATCGCATGGTGAAGGACGCCGAGTCCCACGCCGAGGAGGACAAGAAGCAGAAAGAGGAGGTCGAGGCCCGCAACCAGACCGACTCCCTGTGCTACTCCACCGAGCAGACCCTGAATGAGCTGGGCGACAAGGTTTCCGGCGATCTCAAGTCCAAGGCCGAGTCCGCCATCGCCGACGCCAAGAAGGCGCTCGAGGGCTCTGACATCGAGGCCATCAAGGCGTCCGGCGAGGCTCTGCAATCCGTCGCCTACGAGCTCGCTCAGATGGTGTACGCCGATGCCCAGGCCGCTGGCGCGGGCACTGACGGCGCCGCCGCCTCCGACGACGTGGTCGATGCCGACTACGAGGTCGTTGACGACGAGGAGTAAGCTCCCCGCCCGCGGGTCCAAAACCCGCGGCGAATATGGATGAAAGGGGCGGCCGGCCTGCCAGCTGGCGAGTCGGCCGCCTAGGCTGTAAGGAGACGGACGTGAAGATACCCGTGAAGGATGCCGTGGAGGCGTCCGATCAGGCACCTGAGCCCGCCGAACTGGTTGTTGAGAAGGAGGAGGCCGATATGGCCGAGGAACCTGCTGAGATGACCGAGGAAGAGATGGTCGAAGCCGCTATTCGCGCTGGCGAGGAGGCTGCTGACAACGACTTCAAGCTCAAGTACGAGAAGGTCGAGGCAGAGCTTGCCGAGCTCCGCGAGCAGCTTGCCGCTGCCGAGGATTCCAAGACGGCAGCCGAGGCCAAGGCCGCCGACGCCGTGAGCCGTCACGCGCGCCTGCAGGCCGATTGGGAGAACTACCGTCGTCGCACCGCGCAGGAGCGCTTGGACGAGCGCGCCCGTGCAACCGAGAAGCTGGTCGAGGCCCTGCTTCCGGTCGTTGATGATATGGAGCGTGCGCTCGATCACGCGCGTAGCCAGGAGATGGCCGAGGACTTCAAGCAGTTCGTCGACGGCGTCGATGCCGTGCGCGCCAAGCTGCTCGGCGTGTTCGACCGCGAGGGCGTTGAGCCCATCGATCCCAAGGGCGAGGCCTTCGACTGCAATATCCACCAGGCAGTCGGTCGCGTTGAGGACGCGTCTCAGTACGATGAGACCGTGAACGACGTGTATCAGAAGGGCTATCGGATGGGCGGCAAAGTGCTGCGTCCCGCTATGGTCACCGTGACCTACGGCGGCGACAAGCGCCCCGCGCCGGCGCCCGAGGCCGACGCTGCGGAAGGCCAGGCCGAGGAATCGGCCGAGTAAGTAGCGTTTCGACCTGCGCGTGTTCGATGGGCCCTCAGTACGGGTCCACGCGGCACGCGTTTTCGATTGATCAGGCGGGGCCCTGGGACGATAGCCCGGGGCCCTTTTTAAGAAGGGAGGGTTCACATGCCTTCATCTAAGAGCTTCTACGATGTCTTGGGCGTATCGAAGAACGCCTCCGATAAGGACATCAAGTCGGCTTTTCGCAAGCTCGCGCAGAAGTACCATCCCGATCGTGGCGGCGATGAGGCCAAGTTCAAGGAGATCTCCGAGGCGTACGAGACGCTCTCGAACCCCGAGAAGCGCAAAGAGTACGACATGATGCTGCAGTTCGGCGGCATTCCCGGGCAGGGCGGCTACGCATATTCGGGCGGAGCGGGCGGTCCCTCGATGGCGGACATCTTTGGCAGCATGTTCCGAGGCGAAGGGGTGAGTGGCGCGTACGGCTCCGACCCCACCGGGTTCGACTTTGGCGACATGTTCGGTGGGGGCTCGCGCCGGGCGCGCAAGGGTAGCGACCTCAAGGCCGTTATCGATGTGACTTTCGACGAGGCGCTGCACGGCGCCCGCAGGAGCGTGACGCACCGTATTCCGTCGACGGGCGAGAGCGACACCATCGAGGTGACGATTCCCGCTGGCTGCTATGACGGCATGAAGGTCCGCTACAAGAACCATGGCGAGTACGGCGTGAACGGCGGCCCGCGCGGCAACATGCTCATTGAATTCCATGTTGCCGAGCATCCGGTTTTCAAGCGCCGCGGCAAGACCGCCGATGTATCGGTCGAGGTGCCCATCTCGATGTACGAGGCCGCGCTCGGCTGCTCGGTTGACATCCCCACGCCCGAGGGTAAGAAACTGCGCCTCAAGGTGCCCGCGGGCACGCAAACGGGCAAGAGCTTCCGTTTTAAGGAGATGGGCATGCCCGACGCCAAGCGCCGTGGTCACATGGGCGCCCTGTTAGCGAACGTGACCGTGCAGATCCCGACGAGCTTGACCGACAAAGAGCGCACCGCTTTGGAAAAGCTACGCGATTCCGATGAGCGCGACTATCGCACCAAACTCTAACGTGTAATGTGGTGGCGGGTGCGTCTTTGCGCGCGGCGCGTACAATAAAACGCAAAACTTGGACCTAATGGGGGAAGCATGACCGAGGAGAGCCGCAACAAACCGCTGTATATGATTTCCGTGGCCGCGGAGCTCACGGGCATGCACCCCCAGACGCTGCGCGTGTACGAGTCCAAGGGCTTGGTGAACCCCAAGCGCTCGGGTGGTAACACACGTCTGTATTCACAAGCCGACATCGAACGCCTCGAGCTCATCAACCAGCTCACGGACGAGGGCATCAACCTCGCTGGCGTGGTGCGCATCCTCGACATGAAGGAGCGCGCCCAGGAGCGCGAGCGCGAGGCGGAACAGCTCCGTGCGCGCGTGCGCCAGCTCGAGGACGAGCTGCACGAGCTCAAGATGCAGAAGCGCATCACTGCGCTCGCCCCGCGCGACGGGTCCGCGGATCCCGAGAAGGTCCTGCGCGGCCTTCTCGGCGGCGGTGATTTGTAGGTTGGCGCGGGAGGCCGCCCGTTAGGAGGGGCTCTGCATGCCCAGCACGGAGTCGTACAAGTTCTTCAACCACTCCACCTGCGAGTTCTATCCCTGTCACGACATGTCGGCGGCGGACCTCAACTGCCTGTTCTGTTTTTGTCCGCTGTACCGGCTAGGCGATGCCTGCGGCGGGAATTTCGCCTACATCGATGGGGCAAACGGTGAGCGCATCAAGGATTGCAGCGCCTGCACGCTGCCGCATCGCCGCGAGAACTACGACTACATTATGGGGCGCCTGGCGGAGTGACCCCATTGAACGCGGGACGTCCTTCGGTCATGTAAGCTAAAACTTGCTAAAAGAAACTAAAAGAATTTGAAGCCACACTTCAAGCAAGTCGGTTGGGTCTTGGCGGTAAACCGCCCTTGCCAGCGCGTCCATGTGGTCGGCGAACTGCGCAATATCCATTTCGTGATACCTAACTTAGAAAATCTTATATATGGAGACTTAGATTTGTGTATAGAACGAGGCTCCATCGGCAACAATACACCTCGATAGAACAACGCGCCGCCCCGTAGGGCGGCCACGTGCGACCCAAGGACCCGTCTCGGTTTGACAGTCCCCATTGATGCCAACTCTCAATTCGGTGCCTGTCCCCAAATTGAGGCGCGGTGGTCCGGGGGTCGTGAGAGAGGGTGATTCCATGAGAATCGATAAGCTTGCCATGACCTCGCGCGAGGCGCTGCAAAACGCTATCGGCATCGCGTCCGACGCGCAGGCAGCATCGGTGGAGCCCATCCACCTGCTCGCCGCGTTGCTCACCAGCGGAGAGCGAAACATATCCGTCATCATCGAGCGCATCGGCGCCGACCCAAAGCAGCTCGCAAGCGCGACTCAGCAGGCTATCGACCGCGCCCCTAAGGTCGAAGGAGCTCAGCAGCAGCTTGGTAGCGATCTCACCCGCGTGCTTGAGCGCGCTGAGAAAAAGGCCTCCAAGATGGACGACAACTTCGTGGTGACCGAGCATCTGCTCATGGCGCTGGCGGAGGACAAGGGCGAGGCGGGCCGGATCTTGGCGAACGCCGGCGTGACGCGTGAGCGCATCGAGGAGGTCTACACCGAGCTCCGTGGAGACGACCGCGTGACCTCTGCCGACTCCAAGACCGAGTTCGAGGCCCTCGAGCAGTACGGTCGCAATATCTGCGACTTGGCGCGCGCGGGCAAGCTCGACCCGGTCATCGGCCGTACCGAGGAGATCCGCCGCACCATCCAGGTCCTTTCCCGCCGCACCAAGAACAACCCTGTGCTCATCGGTGAGCCCGGCGTGGGCAAGACCGCCATCGTCGAGGGCATCGCCCAGCGCATCGTCGCGGGCGACGTGCCCTCAACCCTGCGCGACCGTGACCTCATCGAGCTTGACATGAGCGCGCTCGTGGCGGGCGCCAAGTACCGTGGCGAGTTCGAGGACCGCTTGAAGGCGGTGCTCAAGGAGGTCGAGAAGGCCGAAGGCCGCGTCATTCTGTTCATCGACGAGCTCCACACCATCGTGGGTGCGGGTGCTACGGAAGGCTCTATGGACGCGGGCAACATCTTGAAGCCGGCGCTCGCCCGCGGCGACCTGCATGCGATTGGCGCGACCACGCTCGACGAGTACCGCAAGTACATCGAGAAGGACGCGGCACTCGCACGTCGTTTCCAGCAGGTGTTCGTGGGTGAGCCGAGCGTGGAGGACACGGTGTCGATCTTGCGCGGCCTCAAGGAGAAGTACGAAATCTTCCATGGCGTGCGCATCACCGACGGCGCCCTTGTGGCAGCCGCCGACCTATCGAGCCGCTACATCGCCGACCGGTTCCTGCCCGACAAAGCCATCGACCTGGTGGATGAGGCGGCGAGCCGCTTGCGCATGGAGCTCGATTCCATGCCGGTTGAGATCGACGCCATCACGCGCCAGCTCACTCAGATGCAGATCGAGGAGCAAGCCCTCATGAAGGAGACGGATGCCGCCTCCGCCGAGCGCCTGGAAGCGCTACGCCAGGACATCGCCGAGACGCAGGAGCGACTCAATGTGGCTAAGGCCGGCTGGCTCAACCAGAAGAACGCCATCGACCGCGTCCAGGAGCTCAAAAGCCAACTGGACGAGGCCCGTGGTGAGGAGGCTCGCGCGACGCGCGACGGCGACCTCGCCCGCGCGTCCGAGTTGCGCTTTAGCGTAATCCCGGGCTTGGAGGCACAGGTTCGCGAAGGCGAAGAGCAGCTCGCCGCGCAAAAAGAAGACGAGAGCGCCCTCAAGGAGGAAGTCACGTCCGACGAGATCGCTGAGGTCGTGAGCTCGTGGACGGGTGTGCCGGTGGCCAAGATGATGCAAGGTGAGCTCGAGAAGCTGCAGGGGCTCGAAGACCAGCTGCATGAGCGCGTCATCGGCCAGGACGAGGCCGTGCGCGCCGTCGCCGCAGCCGTGCGTCGCAGCCGTGCCGGCCTTTCCGACCCCGACCGCCCCATCGGCAGCTTCTTCTTCCTCGGACCCACCGGCGTGGGCAAGACCGAGCTCGCCAAGGCGCTCGCCGAGTGCCTGTTTGACGATGAGCGCGCGCTCGTGCGCATCGACATGTCCGAGTACATGGAGAAGTTCAGCGTCCAGCGCCTCATCGGCGCTCCTCCCGGATACGTTGGCTACGACGAGGGAGGCCAACTCACCGAGGCGGTGCGTCGGCGCCCCTACTCCGTCATCCTGCTCGACGAGATGGAGAAGGCACACCCCGACGTGTTCAACGTGCTGCTCCAGGTGCTCGACGACGGTCGTCTTACCGATGGCCAGGGTCGTCAGGTGAGCTTCAAGAACACGATCATCATCATGACGAGCAATGTGGGTTCGAGCGCCATCGCCGAGTACGCGGGACGTGACGAGGCGGAGATGCGCCGTCTGGTGGACGAGGCCATGAGCCACACGTTCAGGCCCGAGTTCCTGAACCGCATCGATGACATCGTGGTGTTCCACCCGCTCGGTATGGAGCAGATCGAGAAGATTGTGGATATCCAGCTCGCCGACGTCCGTGCACGCCTGGCAAAGGAGCGCATGACGCTCGAGATCACGCCGGAGGCGAAGCAGATGCTCGCGGTGGGCGGCCTCGACCCCGTGTTCGGCGCCCGTCCGCTCAAGCGCCTTATCCAGCGCGAGGTGGTCGACGCAATCGCGCGCGCCATCATCGACGGCCGCGTGCACGAGGGCGACACAGTCACGGTGGGTGTCGACGGAGACGAGTTCGTCGTCGCGTAGCCGTTGCGTGAGCGGCGAATTGCGCGTGCGCACGCGGAGGCCGCGTTTCGCCATGGCGTTGTGCAACGTATACTAAGGAGCCGGGTGCCCGTTGGCGCCCGGCTTCTTTATGAAAGGGGATGGCATGGTGGACGGCAAACGCGACGAGGTCGAACTGCGGGACGAGGAGACGCTCGACCCTTGTGTCCGCGCGGAGAACGAGGACGATGACGGTTACGACCCGTACTCCGATCGCCGCCCCGACCCCGAGCCGCTCTTCGAGCGCGATCCGTGGGCGTAGCGTTTACCATGGCAGAGCCGGTCGAAGGTGCCCTGGCGGCGCGTAGCGGTAATCGCTGCGGCGCACCGTTTGTCCCGTGTGAGGGTGCCGAGTTCGCGCGGGATCCGACCCCCGCGCCTGCCGCAGATGCCGTGCTTGCTGCGCGCCCTGTGTATGATGAGCCCTTCGCACCCGTGGTGGGCCGCTTTGCTCCATCACCCACAGGACGGATGCACCTGGGCAATATTATGGCTTCGCTGCTGGCATGGCTGTCTGTGCGCAGCCAGGGCGGCAAGCTCATCTTACGCATCGAGGACTTGGATGACCGCGCGCGCAGCGGTCCGTGGGCGGACCTGCTCATGGATGATCTGCGCTGGTTGGGCCTCCATTGGGACGAGGGGCCGTATTACCAGACCGGGCGCCTTGACCTGTACGAGGCCGCGTTGACCCAGCTGGAAGACTTGGGGTTGCTGTACCCCTGTTTTTGCACGCGCGCCGAGCTGCACGCCGCGAGCGCTCCTCATGCGAGCGACGGTACCCCCATATATGTAGGTACGTGTAGGGGATTGACGCCCGAAGAGGTTGCCGAGCGCTCCAAGTTGCGTCCGCCTGCCTTGAGGCTGCGCGTGCCTGCCGTGCGCACCGCGCCCCGTTCCGCCGCCAACATTCGCGAGAGTTTACTCTCGCAGGCGAAATTGCCCGATTCTGCCGATTTTTTGCCGCGAGAGTTAACTCTCGCGGGGTATGGCACGCCTCCTGTGCGGAACGATGCGGGGCCAATCCGCTTCGAAGATCGTACCTATGGTCCACAGCAGGAGGTCCTCGCGCAGGAGTGCGGCGACTTCCTCGTGCGCCGAAGTGACGGCGTTTTTGCGTACCAGCTTGCGGTGGTGGTGGACGATGCCGCGATGGGCGTCACGGAGGTTGTGCGCGGATGTGACTTGCTGGGATCGACCGCTCGCCAGTTGTACCTGCAAGACTTGCTCGGCTATAAGCATCCGGAGTACGCGCATGTGCCGCTGCTGGTTGCGCCCGACGGCCGCCGCCTGTCCAAGCGCGACCGCGACCTCGACATGGGGGAGCTGCGAGCCCGGTTTGATACGCCGGAAGCGTTGCTGGGTAAGCTCGCATGTGCCGTGGGGTTGCGCTGTGATGCTGCGCCATGCTCGGCCGAGCGACTCGTTGATGGCTTTACATGGGATTGGGTGCGCGAGCATCCGGGCGACATCGTGGTCGCCCCTGGCTTCTTGGGCTAAAGCGCTGCGGGGTTTTGAGATCTATGGCGGCGTCCGGACGGGGTTTCTGGGCGAGTTTTGAATTATTGCCCCGTACTCTGTTCAAGCCCGGGGAAGTGCGATATCATCGACTAGCTGTTCCGGAGAGCTGACCGAGAGGCCGAAGGTGCTCGCCTGCTAAGCGAGTATGGGCCACAAGCCCATCTGGGGTTCGAATCCCCAGCTCTCCGCCAGTGTGAATGATGCGTCCCCTGAGTTATCGCAGCTCAGGGGACGTTTTCTTTTTCCTGTATCTTCCTGCCGCATGCCCGAATGGCAACTATTTGGCAATCGCCCCGCGCATGGAAAAGAGAGTCGGAAGTCTTTGGAGAACCGTACGCTATATAAACCGAAAAGACAATTACGAAGAATGAAATATCACTATGTAAAATTGAATACAACGTAAGGAGGCAAGATGGGCATACCCGAGAACATTGATGCCTTGCTGGTAAAGTTCGATCTGAAACCCGAAAGCCTCGCAACGGCTCGGTGGCGGCGGTCTCCATCGACGGCGCGGACTACGTGATGCGCCGCCTGTGCAACACGGGGCGCATCATCGTGCTGTCCCCGGACTCGTGGGACGACTCGTACGAGGACATAGTCATAACGGGGGAGGGGGAGCGCACGGTCGAGTACGTCGGCACCGTGGTCTGGTTCCAGCCCGCCGAGGAGATGGAGTAGGGAAATGGTCGGAGAGAGGAGTTTGAAATGCCGCCGAAGGAGATAAGCGGGAAGATAACTGCGCTCGGGGTTGATATATCGGTCTCATCAACAGGAGATCGAGACGACTATATCTCGCTGACGGATATCGCAAGATATCGCAGCGATGAACCCGGTGATGTCGTGAAGAACTGGATGCGGAGCAGGGAGACCATTGAATTTCTCGGCGTCTGGGAACGTCTTCACAACCCCGATTTTAAAGAGGTCGAATTCGACCTCTTTAGGTTGGAGTCTGGCCGCAACGCCTTCACCATGTCCCCGACCAAGTGGATACGATCGACTGGAGCTATCGGGATAAAGAGCAAAAGGGGCAGGTACGGCAGCGGAACGTTCGCTCACGTCGACATTGCCTTCGAATTCGCGTCGTGGGTGTCCCCGGAGTTCAAGCTCTATGTGATCCAGGACTATCAACGTCTGAAAAGTGATGAGAACAGCCGTTTGTCGCTCGACTGGAATGAGAAGAGGCTGTTCACGAAGATCAACTATCGCATTCATACCGATGCGGTGAAGGAGCACCTGGAGCCGATTGCCCGGGGCAAGGCGAAGCAGTTCGTCTATGCCAATGAGGCCGATGTGCTGAACGTCGCCTTGTTCGGAATGACGGCAAGACAGTGGCGCGATGCCAATCCTGCTGAAAAGGGGAACGTCAGGGATGGCGCGACGCTGCATCAGCTCATTGTGCTCGCAAACCTTGAGAGCATGAATGCACAGCTCATCAAGGAGGGGCATTCCAGAGAGGAGAGGGTTGTCTACCTGAGGGAAATGGCTTCCCAACAGCTTGACGCACTGAGAGAGAATCCGACTATCAGGGCACTTGACGGAGCCGTCCTTCCTCCCGCTGCGGAGGAATAGGCCTCACCGTGGAAGCCAGCCTGCCCTCCTTGAGTTCACGGAGCTTCTGGAAATTACCGAAGGGGTTCGCCTCTCCTAGTCGGGCGCATTTGACGGAAAACCGGATTTGTCCGTCAGAAATATCGAAATTTGACGGACAAACCCTGTTGTCCGTCAGAAGTGACTGATGTTTCAGATCCGGTCTGAAGACGGAATAGACAGGCACGCTATCTTGTTCGGGCAGAACAATACGCTCGGGCCTGGAGGTGCCGCATGTTCGGGAGGTTCGTTGTGGAACGCAGGGAAGTCGTTTATAGACTTGGAGGCGTCGACCCGGATGAAGGGGTCGATGTTTACGATTTAGTCAAATACCTTAATAAGTTCGACGACCTCGTGCGCCTGACTGTCCGAGAGGCAGGATACGACGGTGAGCTCAAGATCAGGGTGCGCCCATTCAAAGAGGGCTCCTTTATCACCGAGTTCATTGTCGAAAGCGGCATCGTAGATTTGCTGACGAGCCAGAACGTCGACGCCGTGCTCAACGCGATCGAGATACTCGGTTTCTGCTATGGCGGAGCGAAAGGCATTCCGTGGATTGTCCGGAAGGTGCGAGGGGCGATCGACCGATTCGTGGACAATGGCGACGGGTCCTACACTTACGGAAAAGGCGACAATGCCGTGACGGTTGATGAGGCCACACATCGGGCGGTGCAGAATCCTACGATTGCTGAGCTATACAGGGATGTGGCGGTCGGTCCTGTCGCGGAGTTTAACGGCACGGTCCAACAGGTGAATATCTACATGCGCAATCCCAAGGAGGAGGACGATGGCCTTGCTGAAGGCTCCTCTTTTTCAAGGGATGACGCAAGCGACCTCAACGCGTATGCTAGGACCGCCTCGTCGGCGGATGAGCTCGAGGTCAGCGAGACGTCGTACATAAATAGGGGGATATGGTTGAGGCCGCTCGCCGGCTCATATGGCGGAGCCGAGAAGGGATATACCTTTCAATTTGGATCGGGCAGCGACGTCCTTACGTACAAAAGCGTGCGCATCGAAGACAAGAGTTTTTTGGATGATCTTGCAGACGGCACCGTTCGCTTCAACGCTGGAGATCTGATTCAGGTTGACCTTGAGGTAACCGAGAGGCGAACTAGGAGCGGGAAGATGAAGAATCCCCAATACAGGATTCTGAGCGTTGCTGATTACAGGCCATTGAGAGTTTCAAAGCAGGAGACGTTTGCCGACTTTCTCGACAAGAGCGAAGAGGTCAGGTCTTCGAAGGAATCGGAGGAGTGACGAAATAGGTCCCGCGCATATGGGCGGCAACCCTGCGCGAGGCCGTGTGTAGCACCAACCGAATACATCGGAAGGCAAGGTAAGTGCGAATCACGCGCTGGAATGCGAAAAAATGCGAGTGGAGCCCGCCCTCCCGCGGCATGGAAAAGCCGCGTCGGAAGAGGGGCTTAACGCCTATCGATAACCTTCACTTCGAAGCTCATATCGGTTATGAGCGGGAAGAGGGCTTGTTTTCAGCCCCCGATATGAAGGAGGTTCATGATGGGCACCATATACGGTTACGCGCGCGTGAGCACTCGCGAGCAGAATCTCGATCGCCAGTTGAGGGCGCTTGAGGAGTTTGGTGTTCGGCGGGAGCATATCTTCGCCGACAAGGCGAGTGGCAAGAATTTCGACCGGCCGGAGTGGACACGTCTCGTGAACGTGTTGCGTGAGGGCGACGTATTGGTGGTAAAGAGCATCGACCGACTCGGCAGGAACTACGAGGAGATCATAGACCAATGGCGCGCCCTTATAAAAAACCTGCGCGCGGATGTCGTTGTGTTGGATATGCCTCTGCTCGACTCCCGGAACGAGTGCGATGGCGTGACGGGCATGCTGATCTCCGATATCGTGCTACAGCTGCTGTCCTACGTTGCCCAAGTTGAGCGGGAGAGCATTCGGCAGCGCCAACGTGAGGGCATAGTCGCCGCCAAGGCTCGGGGTGTGCGCTTTGGCAGGCCCAAAAAACAACGCCCGGCAGCGTATGGGGTCACGAAAGAAGGGTATCTGGACGGGCGCGTCACTCGCGCCGAGGCAGCGCGACGTCTCGAGATATCGGTTTCGACTTTTGATAAATGGCTGAGGGAAGATGGGGTCAAAAAAGACAACGGGCTGAGGTGTGAATAAGTGCACCTTTTCAAAGCCTTTTAAAACGTACCCATTTTACCAATGATTCCGAAATAAAACCCAGCAATCGACAACTTCATATCTTGTCATCGAGTTGAGTAACCCCTCTCTAAAAAGGTGCACTTTTGCGCGTCGCGTGCGTGCGGGGCTGCACCATCGGGGAGGGCCATGCGAGCCGCTTCGCCACAACTGAGCTTGACACCTGCGGGTTTGCCCGCGGGGCGTCGCGTGCCGCGTGGGAATATGCGTTGGTACCTGGTCCATACGCCCATGAGTATGGAGCATGCCACAGCTGACAAGCTGCTCAAGCTCATCCCGAAAAACCTGCTCGCGGATGCCTTCACGCTTTCAAAGGAGCGCTGGGAAAAGCGCAACGGAGTGTGGTCAATCCGTCGTGTGCAGATGTACCCCGAGTACCTATTTGTCGTATCCAGCGATGCTCACGGCCTGAATAGCGCGCTGCAAAAGCTGAGTTTCCACGTGGACTTGGTGGGGGCCACAGAGCGCTCGATCATGCCGCTTTCGGAAGATGCACGTGCCTTTTTTGAGAGGGTTGCGGGCAGTGAGCGCGTGATCCGCAGCAGCACCGCGGTGATCCTCCATGGCGAGCTGAGCGTCACGGACGGTCCTTTGGTTGGTTGCGAAGCCCTCATTACCAAGGTCGACCGGCACAAGCGCCGCTGCTGGGTGCGCGTGGGAGAGCCCGGACGGGGCTTTTTGGAGACGCTTCCGCTGGACATCCCAATCAAGACATAGGAGCACCCAAAGAGTAAGTCATCACAGCAAAGACGCACGTACATGAGGGGAGGAACCTCCCCGGCAATGAAAAAAGTCCGGGGGGGGGGCGTTCAAAAGTGACCAATGAGACGCAGAAGACATGGCGGGGGCATGCGGAGGACGAGGGCGTGTCGATAAAGCCCGCCGCAACTTTGGGCAACGTTGCTGTCCCCGCCGATGTGAAGGTTCCCGTTGTTGACACCCGTGAGTCTGTCCAAGAGGGCGAATGCTCCGTGCGTTTGTTATCGCTCATGCGCAACGCCGAGGCCTTCGACCGCGAGCGCCTGGGGTACCGCTTCGTGAAGAGGGGCTTCGACATCGTCTTCTCCGCGCTCGTGATCGCCGTCGGCCTCGTGCCGTCCGCGGTGTTGTGCGCCGCGATCGCCGTCGAGAGCCCGGGATGCCCGCTGTACCGCCAGAGGCGCGTGGGGCGCATCGGCGCGGACGGCAGGCCCCGCGAGTTCACCATGTGGAAGTTCCGCTCCATGGTGAAGGGCGCCGACAAGATGAAGGACGCCCTGCTGGCCGAGAACGAGGTCGAGGGCCCCATGTTCAAGATGAGGGACGACCCGCGCGTCACGCGCATCGGCCGCTTCATCCGCAGGCACTCCATCGACGAGTTCCCGCAGTTCCTCAACGTGTTCATGGGCGACATGTCCGTGGTGGGCCCGCGCCCGCCGCTTCCGCGCGAGGTCGCGCAGTACGACGAGTGGGCCATGCAGCGCCTGGCCGTGAAGCCGGGCCTCACCGGCCCCTGGCAGGTGGGCGGCCGCTCGGACGTGGACTTCGACGACATGGTGCGGCTGGACCTGGGCTACATCGCGCGCCGCGGCGTGATGACGGATCTGAAACTCATCCTCCAGACGATCGCGGTCGTCTTCACCGGGAAGGGGGCGGCGTAGATGCACGACCCGTCCGACCCGCGGCTCGCCCGCACGCCGATCATCGACGTCCCCATCACCGCCACGAACATGAGCGACGCGCTGGCCTTCATCGCAGAGCGACTGCCGGAGATCAAGGGGGAGTACATCTGCGTGTCGAACGCGCACACGACCGTGATGGCCCACGACGATCCGGCGTACTACCGCGTCCAGTCCGAGTCCCTCATGTCGGTCCCCGATGGTAAGCCGCTCTCCGTTGTGGGAAGAAAGGCGGTCCCCACGATGGGCCGCGTCACCGGCCCGGACCTCATGCGGGAGGTTTTTACGGTTTCGGCGGAGCGCGGATACCGGCACTACCTCTACGGCAACCGGCGGGAGAACCTCGACGCCCTCGTGGAGGCGCTCGAGCGCGACTACCCCGGCATTGAGATCTGCGGCTGCGAGCCCTCAGTGTTCAGAGACATGACTTCTTTGGAGGAGGCTGAGCTGGCGGAGCGCATCAACCGCACCGAGCCGGACTTCGTCTGGGTCGCGCTGGGCGCACCGCGTCAGGAGTGCTTCTGCCATAGGATGCGCGGTCGTATCGATGGCCTCATGGTCGGAGTCGGCGGAGCGTTCAACATCCTGGCCGGCATCACGCCCGAGGCACCCGTGTGGATGCAAAACCTCAGCCTGGAGTGGCTCTACCGCCTTATCCAGGAGCCAAAGCGCCTGTTCAAGCGCTATTTCGTCACCAATTCGAAATTCATGTTCTACCAGGTCACCGGTAGCAAGAGGAAGAAGGAGAACAAATAGATGGCTTCGTTCGCAGGCAAGACCCTCATGATCACGGGCGGCACGGGCAGCTTCGGCAACACCGTGCTCAAGCACTTCGTCGACACGGACCTCGAGGAGATCCGCATCTTCTCCCGCGACGAGAAGAAGCAGGACGACATGCGCCACCGGCTGCAGGAGCGGAGCCCCGAGCTCGCCTCCAAGGTGCGCTTCTTCATCGGCGACGTGCGCGACGCCCAGTCGGTGCGCGACGCGATGCGCGGCGTGGACCACGTCTTCCACGCCGCGGCTCTGAAGCAGGTGCCCTCCTGCGAGTTCTTCCCCATGGAGGCCGTGCGCACCAACGTCATCGGCACCGACAACGTGCTGCACGCCGCCATCGCCGAGGGCGTGGAGAAGGTCGTGTGCCTGTCCACCGACAAGGCCGCCTACCCCATCAACGCCATGGGAAAGTCCAAGGCCATGATGGAGTCGATCATCTACGCCAACGCCCGCAACGGCGCCGGGCGCACCACCATCTGCTGCACGCGCTACGGCAACGTCATGTGCTCGCGCGGCAGCGTCATCCCGCTGTTCATCGACCGCATCCGCAAGGGCGAGCCGCTCACCGTGACCGACCCCGGCATGACCCGCTTCCTCATGAACCTCGACGAGGCGGTCGACCTCGTGCAGTTCGCCTTCGAGCACGCCGACCCCGGCGACCTGTTCGTCCAGAAGGCCCCGGCCTCCACGATCGGAGACCTGGCCGAGGCGGTCCAGGAGGTGTTCGGGCACGTGGGCACCAAGGTGATCGGCACCCGCCACGGCGAGAAGCTCTACGAGACCCTCATGACCCGCGAGGAGCGCCTGAGGGCCGAGGACATGGGCGGCTACTACCGCGTCGCCTGCGACTCCCGCGACCTCAACTACGACAGCTTCTTCGTCGACGGCGACGTCAAGACCCAGGCGGACGAGGCCTACACCTCCCACAACACCGAGAGGCTGGACGTCGCCGGCACGGTGGAGAAGATCAAGACCGCCGAGTACGTCCAGCTGGCCCTCGAGGGCCGTGAGCACGAGGCGGTGCAGTAGGATGCGCGTCCTGGTCACCGGCGCGAAGGGGTTCGTCGGCCGCAACCTCTGCGAGGCCCTGAAGGCCATCCGCGACGGCAAGGACCGTCGCGAGCGCTTCCGGGCGCTCCTGCCGCTCGAGGTCATGGAGTGCGACCTCGGGACCACGGCGGAGGAGCTGGACGCGATGTGCGCCCGTGCCGACTTCGTGTTCAACCTCGCGGGCGTAAACCGCCCCGAGGACCCGGCGGAGTTCATGGCGGGCAACTTCGGGTTCGCCTCCGACCTGCTCGCGGCGCTCGAGCGCCATGGCAACGCGTGCCCCGTGATGCTCGCGAGCTCCGTCCAGGCGAGCCTGGTCGGGCGCTACGCGGGATCGGCGTACGGCGAGTCCAAGCTGGCGGGGGAGGAGCTGTTCCGCTCGTATTCAGATCGCACGGGCGCGCCGGTGCTCATCTACCGGTTCCCCAACCTCTACGGCAAGTGGTGCTACCCCAACTACAACTCCGCCGTCGCGACCTTCTGCGATGCTATAGCAAATGACCGCGAATACACGGTCAACGACCCTTCGGTCGAGCTGGAGCTCCTCTACATCGACGACCTGGTCGCCGAGATGCTCTCCGCCCTGCTGGGGGAGGAGCGCCACTGCGGCTACGACGGGCTTGCGGAGATCGAGGGCGACGACTTCTGCGCGTGCCGTCCCACCGACCGCGCCACGCTGGGCGAGATCGTCGACCTGCTCGAGTCGTTCAGGGCGAGCCGCGCCGACCTCTCGGTGCCCGACCTCGCGGATGGCTCGTTCTCCAAGAAGCTGTGGAGCACGTTCGAGAGCTACTACGACGAGGGCTCGCGGGCCTACGCGCTCAAGGCCAACCGCGACGAGCGCGGCTCCTTCACCGAGTTCCTGCGCACCCCGGAGCGCGGCCAGGTCTCCGTCAACGTCTCCGGGCCAGGCGTCACGAAGGGCAACCACTGGCACCACTCCAAGTGGGAGCGCTTCCTGGTGGTCTCCGGCGAGGCGTCCATCCGCCTGCGCCGCGTCGGCCTGGACGCCGACGGCCGCCCGCTCCCCGTGGACGAGTACCGCGTCTCCGGCGACGACCCCGTGGCGGTCGAGATGGCGCCCGGCACCACGCACTGCATCGAGAACCTTTCTGATACCAAGGATCTCGTAACCGTAATGTGGGCCAACGAGCCCTTCGACCCCGAGAACCCCGACACGTATTACGAGGAGGTCTAGCCCTATGGCAGCCGACTACTCCAACGTCTCTTTTGCCAATGACGGTCGTCTTCGACTCCTTGTCATCGTTGGCACGCGCCCCGAGGTTATCCGCCTGTCCGAGGTCATCAAGAAGTGCCGCCGGCACTTCGACTGCCTTCTGGCGCACACCGGGCAGAACTACGACTACACTCTCAACGGCATCTTCTTCCGCGACCTCGAGCTGGCGGACCCGGACATCTACCTGGACGCCGTGGGCGACGGGCTGGGGGAGACCATGGGCAACATCATCGCCCGCTCCTACGACCTGATGCGGGAGGTGGAGCCCGAGGCCCTGCTCGTGCTCGGCGACACCAACTCCTGCCTCTCGGCCATCGCGGCCAAGCGCCTGCACATCCCGATCTTCCACATGGAAGCCGGCAACCGCTGCAAGGACGAGTGCCTGCCCGAGGAGACCAACCGCCGGATCGTCGACGTGATCTCCGATGTGAACCTCGCCTACTCCGAGCACGCGCGCCGCTACCTCAAGGAGACGGGGTGCGCGCCGGAGCGCACCTACGTCACGGGCTCGCCCATGGCCGAGGTGCTGCGCGCCAACCTCCCCAAGATCGAGGCGTCCGACATCCACGCGCGCCTGGGGCTCGAGCCGAGGGGGTACATGCTGCTCTCCGCGCACCGCGAGGAGAACATCGACACCGAGGCGAACTTCCTGTCGCTTTTCGGCGCCATCAACAGGCTCGCCGAGGAGTACCAGATGCCCATCCAGTACTCCTGCCACCCGCGCAGCCGCAAGCGCCTGGAGGAGACCGGCTTCGAGCTGCACCCGCTGGTGCGCATGCACGAGCCCATGGGCTTCCACGACTATAACCGCCTGCAGATGGACGCGTTCTGCGTGGTCTCCGACTCCGGCACGCTGCCCGAGGAGAGCTCGTTCTTCGCGAGCATCGGAAAGCCGTTCCCCGCTGTGTGCATCCGAACCTCCACCGAGCGCCCCGAGGCGCTCGACAAGGCCTGCTTCATCCTCGCCGGCGTCGACGAGCGCGGCCTGCTGAACGCGGTCCGCACCGCCGTGGCACTGGACGCGGAGGGGTCGCTCCCCCAGGCCCCCGTGCCAGACTACGCCGACGAGAACGTGTCCACCAAGGTGGTCAAGATCATCCAATCCTACACCGGTGTCGTAGACAAGATGGTGTGGAGGAAGAGTCTGTAATGGCCTCGAGTGATGTCAAAACGGTCGAAGCGCTTGTCGACGATGCGCTGGTGTTGGGGGAGGGGCTCAATAGGCCGCTACGTTACGTCCAGCTCAATAGCTTCTACAATGGGTCGACCGGCTCCATTATGCGTGGCTTACACGCACAGCTGTCGAATTGCGGTGTTGACTCTTATTGCTTCTGGGGCAGGCGTCATGCGACCATCGATGGCCACATGCAATGCTGTGCAACCAAGCCCGAGGTGTATCTGCATGGTGCCATGACGCGCCTTCGCGATCGCATGGGCTTCTATTCCAAGCGCGACACCGTGCGGCTGCTCAAGCGGCTTGACGAGATCGACCCGGACGTCGTCCACCTGCACAACATCCACGGCTACTACGTGAACATCGAGATGCTTTTCGCTTGGCTGGCCGCTCATCGCTGCCAGGTGAGGTGGACTCTGCATGATTGCTGGGCACTCACGGGCCATTGCGCACACTTCACATATGTGAAGTGTGCGCAATGGATGACTCATTGCGCGTATTCGGAGAGCTGCCCGCAGCCGGACGCCTATCCCAAGACGATCTGCAAGTCGAACTGCGCGAGGAATTTCGAGGACAAGAGGCGCATCTTCACCAGCGTCCCGCCGGAGCGCATGACGCTCATCTGCCCGTCGCAGTGGCTCGCCGACTTGGTGGCGAAGAGCTTCCTTAAGGGTTATCCCGTCGAGGTGCGCCACAACACTATCGATAAGGCCGTGTTCAAGCCCACTCCGAGTGATTTCCGCGAGCGGTATGGCATCGGTGACCGTTTCATGATCTTGGGCGTTGCGAGCCCCTGGACTGAGCGCAAGGGCCTGGGAGACTTCGTGCGGTTGGCCGGGGAGCTGGATTCCGATAGATATGCCATCGTGCTCGTGGGTCTCTCCGCAAAGCAGATGAAATCGCTCCCGGTGGGGATCATCGGTCTCACGAGGACGGATTCCCCGCAGGAGCTCGCCGGGATCTACACGACCGCGGACGTCTTCTTCAACCCGACAGTCGAGGACAACTACCCGACGGTGAATTTGGAGGCTGAGGCCTGCGGAACCCCGGTCATCACGTATGACACAGGCGGCTGCAGGGAGACGATCGCTGACGTGCGCTCGCACGTGGTAGAGGGATATTCACAGGCAGTGGAACTGCTTAAGGGAAAGGAAAACCATGCAGCAAGCTGATCTTGCCGCTATTGGCTCTCAGGGGTATAAACGCTTCGCAAAGATGCCGATTAAGCTCCTACTTGTGGCACTCAACAAGCTGTCAAACAAGACATACAAGCGGCTATATCCACGTTATTTGGCGTGGTTGGGAGTCAATATCTCGAAGCAATTCTCTGAGTATGGCGACCCATGGATAAGTCCCGAATGTCGTTTTGATGCCGCCGGTTACAACTTGATAACCCTTGGGGACGGCGTGACCATATCCTATGGCACCTCGATTCTCGTCCATGATTATAGCATCGACAAAGCGCTGTTTTCCCGTCGTAGCGAGCACGGCAAGTTCCTTAAGCCCGTTTCAATTGGCAAGAATTGCTTTATTGGGGCTAATTCCATGATTCTACCAGGAACCACCATTGGGAACGATTGCATTATCGGGGGGGGGGTCGATCGTCAAGGGAGATTTCCCGGACGGTTCGATTATCTGTGGGAATCCGGCGCGCGTTGTGGGGGATATAGATGAATTCCTCGCAAGGCACGAGCAAAAAGAGGATATCGTTTATGAGCGTTCCTAGCGGAAAAGTCCTCCTCATCGGCCGACTCGACGGGACAAGGGGGCCTCTTGGTGTTGCGAGGGCGGTGCATACCCGTCTTGCAAAAAAGCATAATTGCCAAATTGAGGAGGTTTCCACCTTTGTGGACGTTCTCAGACTGGTTGCGAAGATACCTTTTGCTTATAAGGGGTATTCGATTTGCGTTCATCAAAACGGGTTCAGGATTCCCCTGATCTTATGCCTGCTGTCCAAGATCGATCATCGCAACACATATTATCTCGTCGTACATGGGATTGCTGCCGAAGAGCAGAAATACCGCCCTGTTTTGGATCGAGATTTACGGATCGAGCCGAAACTAATTAGGGAGTATCCAAATCTCATATGCGTCTCCGAGTTCGAGAAGAAGGTGCTCGGAAGGCTTTATGGGCGCAAAAAGAACATGACCGTCATCGGCAATGGCGTTGATGTGGATCGAGAGATTGATTCGAAGAGCCTGCTTTCGAAAAAGCGCTCCTCGTATCCCCCGGTCGTTATAACGACCGGGGGATACGAGGAGCGCAAGGCCTGTGACCTTGCGCTCCTCGTTCTCTCCCAGTATGCCGAAAGGACAGGGACTAGACCTAAGCTCATTGTCTGCGGACGTGATACCGATGCCGTTGGCTCCAATCGCGCTCTTTGCGAGCAGATTGCGAGGAATGGCAATGTTGAGCTCGAATATCGAGGGGAGATCACCGATAAGCATGAGCTGGTGAATCTCTACCAGAACGCAGATTTCTATGCCGGGCTCAGCAGATTTGACACCTTCAATGTGTCCGTTCTAGAGGGAGCAGCCTCCTTCTGCGTGCCCATTGTCTCTGGGTCTTGTGGCGCGGCAGCGCTGTTCGACGATTCAAGCGCCATACGATGCGAGATCGATAGCGATTGTTGGGTGGATAAGGCCGTTGCGCGTCTTATTGAACTCTGTGACGACGGCAATCTTTATCGGGATGTCGCTAAGCGGTCATACAGAATCGCTTCTTTATACACCTGGGATGACGTTGCAGAGAAGTACTGGAAGGTTCTTGCACATGGTGAATAGTTCTTGTGTTGAACAGACTAAGGGACGTTCGCCGATGGATATGAGCAGTGTGCTCTTCTGGCTGGGATTCTGGTCTCTATTCGTTAAGTTCTTCTTAGAGTCCATTATTCTTTTTGAATCGTTTGAGGCGCTTCTTAAGGTCTTTCAGCTGTTCGGCTGCGCCTTCCTTTTGCTCAGAACCGTTGTACTCGTGATAAAGGGCTCGTCGAGCGGATTGGGCTTGGTGGGCGTTTGTCTGGGAATTCTATCTTATCTATTGTCCGGTGAGTCTGTGCTGCTGACGACTTCGCTTATTCTGTCAGCCGCTTACGAGATCGATTTTCAGGCGATTATCCGATCTTGGGCGCGAGCCGTAACGGTCATTCTCGTTTCAATGCTGTGCATATATGTGGTTGCTGGGGTGCTGGGCGAATCCGTTGGAAAAACCTGGCTCAACATTGGTGGAATCTCTTCCAGCCGTGGAGCGCTCCTCTTTGTTCACCCAAACTATTGTGCTGCCGTCTTTTTTGTCTGGGCTATGGCAATGTGGTGCCGATTTGATGTTGGACTTGAGGTCAAGATACTTGTTGGCGGCATTGCCACTTCGGTTATTTTCTATATCGCCGGCTCCCGTACCTCGGCCGTGTCCTTGCTGCTTTTTTTCATGTTTGTTTTCATCTTAAAAGTGTGGAAAAGACGTTCGTGTAGGAGCTTCTCCAAATGGGCTCCTAGGTTTACTCTTGGAATTCCTCTAATGCTCTTTTTATTGACTTACTGGATTAGCGCAATTTGGTTTACTGGTCCAGCCTTTAGTCAAACGGCAAGTGATTTCCTAACTGGTAGGCCAGCTTTGTGGTGGGCTCAATGGAATTATTCTGGGTTGAGCATCTTTGGTCACCATGCGTTTGAGGGCATCGTGCTTATCAGGGGGACGATACACGACATTCATACCGTAGACGGCATGTATGCCTCGTTTCTATTCAATATCGGAATTGCGGGCTTCGCATGGATTCTTGTTCTTGTCAAACGATTCTTCGCTTGGGGCGGAGTTCGTGAGCCAATTTATGTCGCGGCGTTACTGACCACCTTCATCTTCGGTTTCACTGAGTGGCATGCAATGAACGCGGTAGTCTGCGTTCCTCTCATCCTTCTTGCCGAAGGCTTGAGAAATGCAGAGAAGGGAGTGGTAGATGAACTCTAGCAAACCGATTGCTCGAATCGCGCAGATGACCTGGTATCAGTCTCAGAACTACGGCAGTGTGCTTCAGGCGTATGCATTGCAGCGTACGCTACGGAACATGGGCGCGGATGCGAGGCTCGTGAACTACGATCCTGCACCCTGGCAGCAGCGTAATCAATCTTCGCTACGCAAAAGCAAGCCCTTTAGGGCGGCCCGTGTATGCCAGCAGCGCCTAATGGGTGCTGCTCCATATGTATCTGATGAGAAGGATGCTGCCTTTCATGCGTTTGCATCCAAATATATACGCGAGACTGAGCCCGTCTCCTTGTTTGAGGATTTCTCAATTCTGAACTCCCATTTCGATGCGTTTGTATGCGGGAGTGATCAGGTGTGGTCACCTCGATGCTACGATCCCCGCTATTTTCTCGACTTCGTTGCCGATGACAGGCTCAGGATTGCCTATGCGCCGAGTTTTGGTTGCGACAAGCTGCCCGCTGAGGCTTCTGCTGCAATGGCGCCGCTTGTTCGCAAGTTTGATGCGTTGAGCGCTCGTGAAGCTGAGGGCGCAAGAATGGTGGAGGAGCTTTGCGACGGGGAGTGCCAAGTGGTGTGCGATCCGGTTGTTTTGCTCGAGGCCGACGACTGGCGTTCCATTTCTCGCAGAGATGGGCATCTCGTCTCGGATGAGTATTGCCTTTGTTATTTTCTCGGTCGTTCCGAGGAGAATTGGGAGCGTGCTCGCGGGATTGCGAAGACTTTGGGGCTCAAGCTCGTAATGGTTCCAGTTTTCAACGGAGATGTCCGTAGGGATGGATTGGCGCTTTCTGGCGTTGGACCGCTTGAGTTCCTCAGCCTTATCGACCGGGCATCCTATGTGTGTACGGATTCCTTCCACGGGCTTGTGTTCTCGTCTATTTTCGAGCGAGACTTTTCAGTTTTCGAACGTTTCAAGGCGGGAAGCTCCGCTTCTCAGAATGTCCGAATCGAGAACTTCCTTCGCATGGCCGGTCTTGAGCATCGACTCCTGCGGCGGGGTGTCTCGGATGCGGACGACATTGCCTGCAGCATCGATTACGCCGCTTCCTCGAAGCGTGTCGCAGCTCTTCGGGAACAGTCCTTGCGGTATTTGCGGGGTGCCCTCGCGTCGTTACTTGGCGAAGAAAGGGAGTAGGACATGGGATTATCGCCAAGGATATTCGCCCTTGATTCCTTCCATACCTACGGAAGCAAACGAACGAGCCTTTCGCTTCTGGCAAAGGACCTTGGATACCGCTATGTTTTCTACCTGCGTCAATGTCAAGCGGGAGGCATAAGAAAACTGCTGTTCGCAATACCTCGCAAACATCTATCTAACCATTGCGGTATCGAGATTGGTCCCTGTGTCAAATGCGGTGGGGGGCTGTATCTTGGGCATCCGTGGGCCATAACCGTCAACGGGAACGCGACGCTCGGCACGAACGTTAACCTTTCGAAAGGCTGCACCATTGGCGCAGAAAACCGCGGGCAGCGCAAAGGGGTGCCGACATTGGGCAATTGTGTCTTTGTTGGCGTGAATGCCACGGTTGTCGGTGGTGTGAGCATTGGGGACGATGTGCTCATTGCTCCTGGGGCTTACGTGAACCAAGATGTTCCGGCGCACTCCATTGCTGTTGGCAACCCCTGTCGGATCATTCCCCGCGAAAACGCAACTGAGGGCTACATAGTTAGACGAGTTAGCGGTTACTAATGACCTCGAAGCATTTCTGAACAACTAAGGGAAAGGAGCCCAGTATGGGTGCGAAGTATACAGAAGAGAAGAATGCCCAGATGCTCATGAGCCTCATGAAGCAGCATGGGGTGCGAAAAGTCGTCGCCTCACCTGGGGCCACGAATATATCGTTCGTGGTCAGCCTTCAAAGAGATCCGTTCTTCCAGGTCTATTCATCTGTTGACGAACGTTCGGCAGCCTATATTGCATGCGGATTGGCCGAGGAGACAGGCGAGCCAGTCGCACTCAGCTGCACGCAGGCGACGGCCTCAAGAAACTATTTTCCTGGACTTACCGAGGCGTACTATCGTAAGCTTCCCGTGCTCGCCGTAACATCGACCCAACACGCTGTTCGTATTGGGCAGAACATCCAACAAGCTATCGACCGGACCGTCCAGCCTGTCGATACCGTTAAATTGAGCGTACAGGTGCCCATCATACAGAGTGCCGAAGATGCTGCATATTCGAACATAGCCATTAACAGGGCACTTCTAGAGCTTCGTCGCGATGGCGGCGGTCCCGTTCACATCAATCTAACTACCACTTATACCAAGGTTTACGATACAGACGAGCTTCAACAGAGCCGTGCCATTCTCCGCTATACGCCGGATGATGATTTCCCAGTAATTCCGCGCGGTTCGCGCGTTGCCGTGTACGTGGGCGCTCACAGCCGTTGGGATAGCGAGCTCACTGCAAGTGTCGACGCGTTTTGTGAGACATATGGTGCATGCGTGCTTTGCGATCAGACGAGCAACTACTGGGGAAAGTATCGAGTTAATCCGTCCCTCCTCTTCTCCCAAGGAAAGGCTATTGCCTCTGCTGAGAATATCGACATCCTCATCCATATCGGTCATACCTCCGGAGGCTCTGTGCCCAGGCGAATAAAGGAGACATGGCGCGTCAATCTCGACGGTGAGGTGCGTGACACGTTTGGGTGCCTGAAGAATGTCTTTGAAATGTCCGAGCAGCGGTTCTTCGAAACATATGCCGGTATGGGTGGCGAGAGGGTGTCGAACTTCCGCGATGAGTGCATGCGTGAAGTCGATGCGATCATGGAGAAGATTCCCGACCTCCCATTTTCCAACGCATGGATGGCGCAGCAAACCATGCCGCTTTTCCCCGAAGAGTCCATCGTGCATATGGGTATCTACAATTCGCTTCGCACTTGGAGCCTTTTTGAGGGCAATAGCATCCGTGGCTACTGCAACACCGGTGGTTTTGGCATCGATGGTGGCGTATCGAGCCTTTTGGGTGCTTCGCTTGGCACCGACGCCCCTTGCTTTGGGGTGTTTGGCGACCTCGCGTTTTTCTATGACATGAATGCGCTTGGAAACCGCCATGTGGGGAACAACCTGCGTATTCTCATTGTCAATAATGGTTGTGGCGTTGAATTTAAGAACCATATCAACCGTGCATATCCCCTTGGCGAAGAGGCGGACGCTTATGTGAGTGCGCGCGGACACTATGGGCATCAATCTCGTGATCTTGTTCGGCACTTCGCCGAGGATCTTGGCTTTGAGTATCGGGGGGTTGAGAACAAAGAAGAGTACCTTTCGGTGATTGACATGCTGACTTCGCCCGAGCCGCGCGTGCGACCTGTGTTGGTCGAAGCCTTCGTTCGGCCCGAAGATGATACCGAGGCGCTCAGGCTTCTTTATGGCATCGAAGAAAGTGCGATGGGCAATGCAAAGGCTGCCATCAAATCCGCTCTTGGCGAGAAAGGCGTCCGTGCGTTGAAGGGGCTTATCCGATGAGGGCATTGCTGCTTGGCGGTACGGGTGCCATGGGCGGCTACCTCCAAAAGGGGCTTGTCTCGCTGGGCTGGGAGGTCTTCGTTACTTCTCGCAGCGCCAGAAGGTCAGAGGGGGCTATAACTTACCTTCAGGGCAACGCCAAAGACCCAAGCTTTCTGGACGTCGTGCTCAAGGACAGTTCTTATGACGCCATCGTGGACTTTATGACGTGGACGCCCGATGCCTTTCGCAGAATATTGCCTTCTCTGCTTGGCTCGACGGGGCGCTACGTATTCCTTTCTTCTTATCGCGTCTTTGCTGATTTCCCTGTTATCAACGAGAGCAGTCCTCGGCTTCTCGAGTCTTGTCCCGACAAGAAGTACCGCTCCGGGGGCGAATACGCAATCATCAAGGCGTTGGAAGAGGATGTCCTGCGTGGTTCGCCAACTAATAACTGGACCATCATTCGGCCTGCAATCACGTTTTCCGGCGGTGGTGTGGGCAGATTTCAGTTGGGTACGTATGAATGCGGCCTCTGGCTCTGGCGTGCCATGAGGGGGCTTCCTGTTCCGGTCGTTCCCGAGATGATGAAAAAGCAGTGCGCTCTTACTTGGGCGAAGGATGTAGCGTGGATGATTGCGCTGTTGATTCAAAATCCCGATGCCGCGGGTGAAGACTTCAACGCTGCGACATCCCAGCATCAAGCTTGGGCCGATGTCCTTGACTTGTACCGTTTGGTACTTCCCGTTGAAACTCGCGAGGTGACATTGGAGTTATACGAGTCTCACTGTGGGCCCGCTCTTAAGGAATATGGCTATATTCCACAGGTGCGTTATGACCGCATGGTCGATAGGGTTCTCGACAACGCAAAGGTGCTCGCATATACCGGACTCTGCGATGGCGACCTTGCTGATGTTCGCGATGCCCTGCCTCGGGAGTTGTCCAGTTTTCTCGCTCGAAACCCTCGTTTATCCACAGCTCCTGCTGTGCAGGGCCGCCTCGATCGCATCGCACGCTCCTCTTTGCGGACTCGCGATGCTCTTAATGAGTTTGGAATAGTGGGTTCGGCAAAGTACTTTGCAGGCAAGTTTGGGTTGGTGTAATCAAATTTGAGTTTTGATGTTAAAAATGGGGCGACTACGGAGCAAGAGCCACAGTCACATGCGAAGAATCTGCTGAAAAACACCGGTATCTTCGCCATAGGCACGTTCGGATCGAAGATTCTGACGTTGCTGATCATCCCGCTCTGCACGCATTACATCGCCACGGGCGACATGGGCGTGTACGATATGGTATATACCGTTGTGGCGCTCTTACAGCCGATTGCAGTCCTCGCGATTCCAGAATCATTATTCCGCTGGATTATCGATGATCATGCCGATAAGAAAAGCATCTACTCAACGTGGCTTGGCTTGTTTGTGGGCTTAACAGCGTCTTTCTCTGCAATTTATTGGCTTTGTTGGGTCGTTTTCAGATTCTCCGATGCGCCCTTGATGTATGCCCTCGTTGTATTGGGATGTCTCTTCCAGAGCTTCCAGTATGGAACACGTGGTCTCCATAACAACAAACTGTTTGCTATCTCTGGCGTCATTTATTCGCTTGTTTACTGCTTGGGATGCTATCTTCTTGTCGCTAGGCTTCAGGTGGGATACCAAGGTCTGCTCTATGCGATGCTGGCCGCAACATGCGTCGCCTCCCTTTTTCTCGTTATCCCGCAAAGGGAGCTTAGAACCTTCGCTTTTTCTGGTGTCGATGTACGCGCTGCATGGGAAATGCTCCGCTATTCGCTTTTTCTGTTGCCAAATCAGTTGAGCTGGTGGGCGATGACCATGCTTGGCAGACTAATCATCGTTGGCTTTATGGGTTACTCGGCAAATGGTGTTTTCTCTGTCGCGATGAAATTCCCATCTGCGTTATCGATGGTGTCAAATGTCTTTACTCCTGCGTGGCAAGAGCAAGCCGTCATGCTGTTTAGCAGGAAGGATAAGGACGCTTATTTTTCCAAGGTTTTCAATCAATATGCCTTGCTGCTTGTCACTCTTCTTATTCCTGGAGTGCCGTTGACAAAGCTGTTTGTGCAGATTGCCATGGATTCTGCATACCATTCTTGCTTTGATGTCGTCGCCCTTCTCTATCTTGGGGCTGTTCTTAACGCGCTTTCGGCCTTTGCCGGCGTTCTCTATATGTGTGCGAGGGATACCAAGGGCGCTGCAACTACAACATTGGCGGGGGCTCTCGTCAATATCGTCTTGTCGCTTGTCCTTGTTCCGACAAGTGGCCTTATGGGTGCCGCATTGGGCAACCTTATCGGAAATGCGACCATCCTCGTCATTCGTCTGAGGCAAACTGACAAGTACTGTTCCCTACGCGTCGACTGGTGGAAGCTCACTGCCTGTGCCGTCGCTGTCATTATTTCTTCGTTGGCGGCATCGGCTGCTTCTTCGCTTGTAGAGATTAGCCTGCTTTCGCTTGTTTGCCTTGCCTTCTTTTGCATTGCAAACCGCAAGTCGCTCTCTTTGTTGAAAGGGTTTCTAAAAAGATAGGATCTAGGGGGAGACTGCATCCTCATTGCCAACGCGCATTCAAAGATCGTGCCGCATGAGGAGCATCAGCTCTGCATTGTGTATTGGTGGCTATGAGGTGTTATATATTGTAAGTGTGAGGGAAGGGGGCGTTAGGTGCGATGATTTGGCGGCCGCAAGGGACAGAATATACGCCGCCTATCTATATTTCAACAGTATTGCAGATCGGCCTACTATCAAGACGATGCCGCCCTGATTGATAGGCATCAGATTGCGGCTTGCCTAACCTATGCAGTGCTTGTGGCTGAGCCCCTCATGGTTGATTCGGCCTTGGCAACCGAGAAGTCCTATTATGCAAATGAGCGGCTTGCCTTCACGCTCGCTTGTTCAACCATGGTTTCTTTTCTTGTTCAGTACCATTCAGACAGAATACATGCGGGGATTGCGGACCACGACGAGTATCAAAAAATCGGGGCTGCACGGAACAAGCTGCTGCAAGAGGGCATCGCAGTGCCAAAGACCGTTCCTAATGAAGATTCATATCCCATGACCCTTTATCGATGCTTTCGTTTTACGGCTGCGGAAGGGTCGTTCAATCTGTTGAGCCTCGCGTCTCTGTATTACCTTTTGGAGAACGCTACGGTTGGAAAGCAGCTGTATGGAGAGATGCGCTCCTATTATTCGTTCGTGGCCGAAGAGGTGTGATTCAGATGCTGTGGATCATGATAGCAACCTTTATTCTCACAGTGGTGGCGAGCACCGCTATTGCTCTCGAGTATGCGAGAATCGACTCCATTGCCGTCGATTACAAGGTTGAAGAGTTCGAGCATGCCGTGGGCAGTTCCGTGCCCATCGAAGCCGTGCGGACGAACTCGACTGTGCGCGGGGAAGGGGCTGAGGAGAGTTGCTAGCAGCCCTGATTCCCGTCCAGTTCCAATCAAAAGTTTGGCTATCGACCCCATAGAACTCTATATCGGAATCTATATCTGAAAATAGCGGGATATATCTGAACTCAGATATAATTTCAGATATAGATTCAGATATAAGGAGGGCTGAGTATGGGCATTCCGGAACGCGAGACCTTGTCAATCGAGTTTAAAAGTGACCGCAAGACAATCGCGGAGGGCGTCATTGTCGACGAGGTGGTTGCCCTTTCCAACACTGATGGAGGCGAGCTATACATAGGCGTCGAGGACGATGGCGTTCCCACTGGCGCCCAGCCTCAGCATCGAGACCCTCTGCAGATGAACGCTATGATCGCAAACAAAACGGTACCATCCGTTTCCGTGCGGACAACCATCTTGACGGAGAGCGGAAAGCCCGTCGTTCGCATCGAGGTCCCGCGATCGGCAAGCGTTATCGCCTCGGCTCAGGGGCGCATCTTGCGCCGCCGCCTCAAGGCGAATGGGGAGCCAGAGAGCATTCCCATGTATCCATATGAGATTTCAACGCGGTTGTCTGATTTGGGCCGTCTTGATTATTCCGCCCAGCCCGTCCCCGATACCGCTCGTGAGGATTTTGATCCCGTGGCACGGGAGAACCTGCGAAATATAGTTGGGAAATACAACAACAGCGACAAAACGCTCTTGGAACTCAATGATGAGGAGCTCGAGAAGGCGCTGGGGTTCACCACGACCGTTGCAGGTCGAATCATGCCGACGTTGACGGGCCTGCTCATGATCGGTCGCGAGGATGTTCTCGCAAAGGCGGTTCCAACTTCGGAGGCGGCTCTTCAGGTCCTTGTGGGCACGGATGTCAAGGTCAACCTCACGTACAAGGGCTCTCTGCTGCGTGCTATCGAAGACATCGCCCATGCAATTAAGCCATGGAATCCCGTCACAGAAGTTTCTCTTGGGTTGTTTACTAGCCCAGTTGAGACGTTTAACGGCCGTGCCATACGCGAGGCGCTGGTAAATGCGTTTGGTCACAGGGACTACTCGATGCTCGGAAGGGTCCGCGTCTTGATTGACGATATGGGCCTCACGATCTCCAATCCCGGTGGGTTTATCGAGGGCATATCAATCGACAACCTCCTGACCGCCGATCCCCATGGCAGGAATCCGTGCCTTATGGACGCGCTCAAGCGCGTGGGCCTTGCCGAGAGAACGGGACGCGGGATCGATCGAATCTATGAGGGGTCTTTGCTGGTGGGGAAACCGCTTCCAGACTATTCTGAATCGGGGCCGACGTCTGTAAATCTTTTTATCGCCCGAAGTGAGCCCGACCAAGAATTCATCAGGCTCATCGCGGAAGAGTCAGAAAAGAGAGCCGCTCCGCTCCCGCTCCAGACGTTGCTCGTGCTCGATGCGCTCAAGCGCATGCGCCGCGCAACCATTGAGATGCTGTCGAGAACCGTCGACGTGAGGAAGAGCCAGCTTGTTCAGGTGGTTGAGCTGCTGGTCGAGTCGGGTCTGGTTGAGGCAGTCGGGTCGGCTGCCCACAGGGAATACCGTCTGAGCTCGAAGGTCTATAAGCGCTCGGGACAAATCAAGGAGTATGTCCGACAGGCGGACATCGATTCGATACGCTATCCGGAGCTCATCATGAGGCTTGCCCGAAAGCAGGGGCAGGTATCCAAGAGGGATGTAGCTGAGTTGTTGCACGTCGGCCCCGATACTGCATACTACGAGATTAGAAAGCTCGTTAAGAGCGGCGATCTTCTGGCTGCAAAGCGCGGGCCCGATGCCTATTACGTGCCATGTGTCTGATAGATATCGAACGCCTCTATTTGACCTAGATGGCAGTAGAGCAAGATAGGCGGTTCCGCCGTCCGGTTAAACGGTTACAGTAGATGTCGAGCAGATGGACGTTCCGGAGCTGTTCTAGTCTTTCCTAGATGCCTGCCATATCAATGAGAGATCGGAAGTCGAACGGCCGCTGGGGGCGTGAGATGAAGGCTTAAGAGGTGGGAGGATGTTAAAGAGTCACGTATTGATTGCGAGGCACCTGGCCCTTCTCGACCGCACCTAGTGCGTGCACAGTTTAAGCCCCGAATTTTACCCTTATGCGAAAGGGGCGCCCCATTCTTTCCAATGAGACGCCTCGGAGCTTAGCAAGTTTTCCGGTCGACCTTACAGCGGCAACGCAGTCATCTGCGTGTACACGCGGGCCTGGTACTCGCGGTCCAAGTCGTACAGGCCCTTGGGATCGCTGCCGAACAGCTTCATCTTGGTGACCATGTCGCGAGCGTTGGCCTCTTCCTCGCCTTGCTCTTTAACAAAAAAGTCGAGCATGCGCAGCGCGCGAATGTCGTGCGCCTCGTGTGCCACCTCATAGCAGTGATGGATGAGGCTCGTCACGTACTCCTCGTGGGCCAGTCCGGCAACGAGCGGGTCCAGGTCGTTCTCGAAGTGCATGCTGGGCTGCTCAATGGCGAACATTGTGGGCTTGTAGTCGTTGTCAAGCAGGTAGCGGCGCATTGCCATGGCGTGGTCGACTTCCTCCTTGACCTGGATTTCGTACCAGTTTGCGAAGCCCTTGAGGCCACGGTCCTCGTAATAGTCGGCAAACGTGAGGTACAGGTATGCGGAGTAGAACTCCTTGTTAATCTGCTCCTCAAGCACCTTCGCGACGTTCTCGTTCATAGCCATATGCACTCCTTCGGTCGATCTGGCGCGTGCGCGCAACCTGAGTATACCGCCGCATGGCACGGCAAATTGACTATGGCTGCCAGGTAATTGCCGGCCTGTTACGGGCTGGCTGCGCCCACGTGGAAATGCAAGGCCACGATAGATTAAACGAGTTTTGAACTGCTTTCCGTGCCAGCTTTGGCAGAGCTCCCGTTCCGGCGCATGCCGTTTGCGGGGTCGCGGGGCACCGCGAGGCAGAACCGAATCCCGCACGGGTACAATGGGCGCACGTATACATAGAGAAAGGTGCGTCCCATGCTCGCACGCCCGCATTCCTCATCTCCTGTCCGCGTCATCTGTCAGCGCCGCGCCTCATGCTCGCTGCGCCTTTTCGCCACGTTCTGCGGCCTCGTCCTCGCGCTCGTCTTCGCGCTTGTTGCCCCGGCGACTGCCCATGCGGACACGTACTCGCTTCCACGCGTGAACATTCAGGCGCAGGTTATGGAGAACGGCGACCTCAATGTCACCGAGGAGCGCACCTTTGCCTTTGAGGACACGGTTAACGGCGTGTACTGGAGCATCCCCTTTGCGCAAAACGAGCAGGGCCAGACCTCATCCGTAACGGTCTCCAGCGTGTATGAGTACGACGGTTCGGTCGGTGAGGGGGCAGAGGCGGACGCTCGTCGTGCCTCCCAGCCCATGCAGGAAGTCGCCTCCGCGGAGCCGGGTGACCAGCACGTTTACACGGTTTCGGACGAGGGCGACGCCCTTGAACTCAAGGTCTTCGTCCCCCGCGAAGATGGTGATGAGGTGACCTTGTGGGTTTCGTACACGATCACGGGTGCCGTGATGGCGTGGCCCGACACCGCCGAGCTCTATTGGCAATTCATCGGTCCCGAGTGGGAGGAGGATGCCGAGGACGTCGAGTTGAACGTGATGTTCGCGGGGGCTTCTGAGGGCACGCCGGCGACCACTGGCACCGATGATGCCAATTTCCGCTCATGGGGCCACGGTCCGCTTGATGGAAGCGTGGTGCTCGATGATGGGGATGTCGCCAACCCCGTGGTGACCCTAACTGCCCCGCGTGTCCATGCGGGCCAATTTGCCGAGGTTCGCGTTGCGTTCCCGACGGATTGGGTGCCCGGCTTGGCGGCGATGGGTGATGCGCGCCTGGACACCATACTTTCCGAGGAGGCCGCGTGGGCGGACGAGGCGAACGCCCAGCGCGAACGCGCCCGCACGACCGCCACGGTCGGTACGGGCATCTTGACAATCGGCCCGGCGGCACTCTTGGCGATAGTGGTGTACCTGCGCAAAACCAAGTACACCAGCCCTAAGCCCGTCTTCGACGAGACCTATTTCCGAGACCTCCCGTCCGATGACCATCCCGCCGTGCTCTCCGCGCTCGTGTACGGCGGCTCGGTTCAGGATTGCGCCTTCGTGGCGACCCTCATGAAGCTCACTGATGACCGCGTGATCGCGATCGACCACGAGTCCCGCACCGAGAGCCGGTTCCTCGGCCTGGGCGAGAAAACCGTCGAGGAGTACTCGCTCAAACTCGTCGCGCGCGAGCGCGTGGACGACCCCATCGATCTGACCGCGATCAACCTGTATTTCGGGCCGAGCGCGAAAAACGGCGACGAGGCTAGTTTCGATGCGCTCAAAGACGGCGAAGACGCAGGCGATCTCATGCAGGAGTTTAAGGACCAGGTGAGCGGGGAGCTCGAGCGCCGGAACCTCGTCAACCTCGTTCCCGCCGGGTTCAAATTCGGTATGGGGGGCATCGGAATCATCCTGATAATCGTTGCCGTCCTCTTCATTCTCTACACGGACGCAGCGAATCTGCCGTTCGTGCTGTTGGGTATCGGCATGTCCGTCACGGCGGCGATCATCGGCGCGACTGCGAAGATGTACTCATCCGAAGCTGTCGAGCTGCTCGATCGTTGCCAGGCGCTCGAGCGCTGGCTCGAGGACTTCACCAATCTGGACGAGGCGGTGCCCGATGACCTCATCCTGTGGAACAAGATGCTCGTACTCGCCGTGGCGTTCGGCGTAAGCGACGAGGTTCTGCGTCAGCTTGCCGACGCCGTGCCGAACGAGCTGCGCGAGGACGAGAACGGCATGTATTACTATCCCAGCTACTGGTGGTACTACGGTCACGGTGGCCTGCATTCGCCCATGAGCGAGATGCACGATGCGTACCAGGCCACGGTCGCGGAACTTTCCTCGAGCTCCAGCAGCTCGGGCGGTGGTTTTGGTGGCGGCTTCTCCGGTGGAGGCGGCGGGGGCGTTGGCGGCGGAGGCGGCGGCAGCTTCTAACGCGCATTCTGGTGGCGACAAGCCGTATCTTTCGCTTGTTGGGCGCCTCTCGCGCCCCACAAGCTCAAGTGCATGCCGCAAATCGGGCGATTTTGTAACGAAAATCAGAACGGCTCGAGTAGACGCCATCATCGAACAGTTGTGACCTGCGGAAATGCCGACCGGATTTCCCTGCTACTCGCCTCGTCCGAGAACTCGTTACAAAAACGCCCGATTCGCGGCATGCAGGGGATGTTTTGTGCGATGAATCGGCTTTGCGCGGCGCGAAGTCCGAGGGATCCCGTGATGCATGCGAGGGCTACAGGACAGCGGCGTCGATTCTAAGCGGAGAGGTCCAGTCCGTACACGTACATCTCGCGGGGGAGCAGGCGACGCTCTTCGCGCGTGCTGCGATACGTGCCGGCGCGTTTGAAACCGTGGTGCTCATAGAACTGCCAGGTGCAGTCGGTGTCCGTGTAGAGGAACGCCTGGCGCGCGCCCTCTTCGGTTAGGTACGTGGTCGCCGCATCGATAAGCACGCTGCCAATGCCCATACCGCGTGCCGATTCGCCAACCGCGAGCAGGGTGATCTCCGTCGACCCGGCAAAACCGCTGTCGCTCAGCAGCTTGTCATTCTTAGACTCGGTGAGCTGGACGCCCTTCCAGTAATTGGCGGCAGCCTCGGGTTCAAGTTCGCGCATGCGGCGGAAGTAATCTTTGGACATGATGAACCAGCGCTTGTGGGCACGGATGCGTGTTGCGCTCGGACAGGCGAGAACGATGCCGCACGGCTTGTCGTCGATAAGCGCCACCTGTGAGAACGAGGAAATGGAGAGCGAATATGAGAGGTCGTTGCAAGCCTCGAGAAACCCGTACTCAGGTGAGGGAACCTCGGTATGCCACGCCTCCTGGATGATGGCGGCAATGTCTTCGAAGTCGCCTTCATCAAAAGGCCTATACGTTACGCGCGAGACCATGGACCCTCCTGTCGTCCCCTCGTTTCTACCACCGCAACGCGCACGTGTTGTGGTGCGTTCGTGGAACCCGTCGCTCACCTCATATTTTTCGCGCAAACGCCATGGTTTCTCGGCAAGTTCTTCAAATCGCGCGCGTTGAGCGATGTGAGCGTTTGCCGCCTGCGGTACAGTAAGTGCATGTTGGATAGCGATGCGCACGCTGCTTGCGGCGCGTCACCCCTGCGAAGGAGGGCACATGGCAGACCTTGGAAAGGTTTCGCGCGCGTTGATTTCGGTTACGGACAAGACCGGCGTGGTTGAGTTCGCGAAGGCGCTGGCGGAGGAGTTTGGTGTTGAGATCATCTCCACCGGCGGCACCGCCAAGGTTCTCGTCGAGGCCGGCGTTCCCGTCGTCCCGATTGAGGAGTACACCGGCTTCCCCGAGATGATGGAGGGCCGCGTCAAGACGCTGCACCCCAAGGTCCACGGCGGCCTGCTCGCCCGTCGCGACTCCGAGCAGCATATGGCCGAGGCTGCCGAGCACGGCATCGGCATGATCGACCTCGTCTGCGTGAACCTCTACGAGTTCGAGAAGACCGTCGCCAACCCCGACGTCACCTTCGCCGACGCCATCGAGCACATCGACATCGGTGGCCCCTCCATGCTGCGTTCCGCTGCCAAGAATGCCGCCGCCGTGACTGTGGTCTCCGATCCGGCCGACTATGACGCCGTCCTCGCCGAGATGCGCGCAAACGACGGAGCCACCACGCCCGAGACGCGCCGCCGCCTGCAGGTCAAGGTCTACACCACCACTGCCGCGTACGACACCGCCATCTCCACTTGGCTTGCCGCCCAGGTCGAGGGTGCCGCCACCGCGCCGCTCACCGCCGAGGGCGAGTTTGCTGCCCCGGCATCCATGGGCATGAAGCTCGAGAAGGCCCAGGACCTGCGGTATGGCGAGAATCCGCAGCAGGCCGCTGCGGTCTACCGCTTCGACGCCGCCAATGCCCCGCTGTTCTCCTCCGATGCCCCCCTTGTGGGTGCCGAGCAGCTGCAGGGCAAGCCGCTCTCCTACAACAACTTCCTCGATGCCGAGGCTGCTTGGAACGCCGTTCGCGAGTTCGACGAGCCCGGCGTGATCATCCTCAAGCATCAGAACCCCTGCGGCTCCGCCGTGGCGGGCGACGTGACCGAGGCCTACGACCGCGCCTTCGCGTGCGATCCCAAGAGCGCCTTCGGCGGCATCGTTGCCGTCAACCGCGAGGTGCCGCTGTCGCTCGTCGAGCACTTTGCCGACCGCGACAAGCTGTTCGTAGAGGTTCTCATCGCCCCGAGCTTCACGCCTGAGGCCCTCGAGCGTCTTGCCAAGCGCCCCAACCTGCGCGTCCTCGCCACGGGTGCGGCCTCCGGCCATGCCAAGCTCGAGATGCGCACCGTCGACGGCGGCATGCTCGTCCAGCGCGTCGACACGGTCGACGAGGACCCGGCCACCTTCACGTTCCCCACGGAGCGCAAGCCCACGGATGCCGAGATGCGCGACCTCATGTTCGCCTGGAAGGTCTGCAAGACCGTCAAGTCCAACGCCATCCTCATCGCGAAGGACGAGATGGGTATCGGCATGGGCCCCGGTCAGCCCAATCGCGTGGACTCTGCGCTGCTGGCCTGCCAGCGCGCCGACGAGGTCTGCGAGCGCCTGGGACAGGAGACCGGTGGCTACGCCTGCGCGTCCGACGCCTTCTTCCCGTTCCGCGACAACGTCGACACGCTCGCGGCGCACGGCGTGACCGCCATCATCCAGCCCGGTGGCTCCGTGCGCGACGAGGAGTCCATCGACGCCTGCAACGAGCATGGCATCGCGATGGTCTTCACCGGTACCCGTCACTTCCGTCACTAAGTAGCAACGGGTTGCTGCGGGCTTCCCAGACACCGCACCTTGGGGTTCAATCGTCGGGCGCCGTACGTTAGGCGTGCGCCCTCCTCTTTCACCCCAATCTGCGGCACCTGGAAAGCCCTCGCCGGTTTGGAGGGTTTTTAGGGAACCTGGAAAGACCTCGCCGACCTGGATTGAGCTGGGTGGTGTGCCTCGACTTTCCTTTGCCCGAGGGTGTTGTATGTGATTTGAACGTGCCGGGGAATTGTTTTCCCGGTACGTTTTTGCTTAGGAGGATTCGCCGTGAGCGACATCGAACCGTTCTTCAATTCGGCTGAGGAATGCGCCGCGTACGAGATGTTTTGCGCCGAGCAGGAGCGCGGTCTTGAGAAGTTCGAGCTGGCCGACCCCGCCTTGGTGTGCCGTTGGCGCATGAACCGCCGACAGGTTCCGCTCATCAACCGCCACATTCGAGCGTTGTCGCAGCGCGTGGTCAACGGTGCGCCCCTCACCACGAACATGCTTTCATGGGCCAAACAGCACGTTGAATGGTCGCTTGCGGCAGGGGAGTATGAGGATCCGAACGGCGTGCTCATGCTGGTGATCGATGTGAACGGCGATGCCCTTATGAGCGTTGGGCCGTATGAGCCGCTGGCGGATACGTCGCGTGCCGCGCTTGTGTCCCGTGCCTCCATCGCGCGTGCGGAGGCGGCGGGCACCGGGGTGGCGCCCGAACTTCTTGGCGTGCTTACCGCCGATGGTCGTGTGTTGCTCGCCGCTGCGCCCGGCGAGGCTCTTTGCGGTGCCGCTACGCTGGTAGAGCAGCTTGCTGCTGTTCGCGGTCATGCGGTTGAACGTTCACTCGTGGACGGCGTGACGGCTGAGCAGGTTGCGGGCGCTGCGGGTGAGGGCGATGCCGTGTTCCTCATCTCCGACGAGCACGGCGTGGTGGTCGAGCGCGGAGCGACCAGCGGTGACGCGGCGCAGCTCTCGGCTGGCGTCCGCAAGCTCTTTGTCTGATGTGCTACGCGCAACCGTGCCCTTACCCGCGCCGCCGGTCTCCCTCAGCCGCATTCCTGCCGCGAAAGTTAACTCTCGCAGCCCGTTTTGCCGCGAGTCGTGTGTATCGTTCCGCGAAAGTTAACTCTCGCGGAAGAAGTTGTTCCTCATGCGGAGGCAATCGCCCTCCCGCGCGCCTGTGCCGGCTCCTTACATTGATGAAAGCTCTTCGCTTGCCGCTCTCGTTGCGAGGCTAGGCGGGGCATAATGAAAGGACGACAAAACGTCAATCGGCTGCATGCGCGCGGCGAACACGCCCTCGCGCGCGAGGCGGTGGAAGGGAAGTGGTGGCATGGCGCGCATATTCGTGGTCGAGGATGACGCCCCCATTCGCAACGAGGTCATCGAAGTGCTCGAGCGCCAGGGCTACGAGGCGTCGTACTGCCTTACCTTCGACCACGTGGTTGAGGATATCCTGACCGCCCGCCCCGACCTCGTGCTGCTCGACCTCACGCTTCCGGGTACGGACGGCCAGCTCATCTGCCGCGAACTGCGCCAGCAGTCCGACATTCCCGTCATCGTGCTTACGTCGCGCGTGACCGAGGTCGACGAGGTCATGAGCATGACCATGGGCGCGGACGACTTCATACCCAAGCCCTACAGCGCGCGTGTGCTCGTCGCGCGCGTGCAGGCGCTGCTGCGTCGCGTCAAGGGCGCATCGGATTCCAGCCGCGCGCTCGAGCACAATGGCGTGGCTCTCGACTTGTCGCGCTCCACGGCAACCGCAACGCAGACCGGCCGCTCCATCGAGCTCACCAAAAACGAGATGCGCATCCTCTCGCTGCTTATCGCCCATGCGGGAACGATCGTGAGCCGAGAGGCGATCATGCGCGACCTATGGGACTCCGACGCCTTTGTGGACGACAACACGCTCACCGTGAACATCAACCGTTTGCGCACTACGCTGGAAAAAATCGGGATCACGGGGTATCTCACCACGCATCGCGGTCGCGGCTACTCGGTGTAGGGGTGCACGATGAAGTTATCCGAGTTCCTTGCTTCGTCATGGCCTCACATGGCGCTTGTCTGCATCGCGGCGGCGCTTTGCGCGTTCATTTCCGCGGTGGGCGGCGCGGGGTTTGCAGTGAGTGCGCTGATGGCCTTGCTGATCGTGGGATCGGCACTGGTGGTGCTCGTTGTCGATTACCGCCGAAAGCGCTCATTTTACGCCGACTTGGTTGCATGCATCGATGATGTCGAGCATCCCCTGTGGATCACCGAGATGATGGATAGACCCGAGTTTTTGGAAGGGCGCCTGGCGTACGAGGCACTTTGCCGCGTTTCCAAAGCGGCCAATGATGACGTGGCGGAGTATCGTCGTCAGACTCAGGATTATCGCGAGTACGTCGAAACGTGGGTACATGAGGCCAAGTCGCCCTTGGCCGCCTCCCACTTGATGTTGGAAAACCTTATGGAGGCGGCGCCCGCCGACGAGACGGGAGAGAAGCTCCTTGTTAAGACCGAGGCGCTCGGCGAGGAGCTCGATCGCGTTGAGGGCTACATCGAACAGGCTCTGTTCTTTGCGCGCTCCGAGTCTCTTGATCGCGATTACCTCATTCGCGCCTATGACCTCCAGAAGCTCGTGGGCGACGCAGTTCGCGCGAACGCGCGCGTGCTCATCGGCGCCCACGTGTCGCCGTTTCGTAGAGGGCTTGACCACACGGTGTTTACCGACGAGAAGTGGATGACGTTCATCCTGGGCCAACTTATCCAGAACAGCGCGAAGTACGCCCAAGGAGAGGGTGCCGAAATCGTGTTTACGAGCAGACTGGTGGATGAAGGGCGCGCGACGGAGCGCGTAGAGCTCGAGGTCCGTGACAACGGCTGCGGGGTTGAGCAAGCGGAGCTGCCGCGCGTCTTTGATCGTGGGTTCACGGGTGACAATGGACGCACGGGCAAACGCGCCACGGGCATTGGCCTGTACTTGGTCAAGCGCCTATGCGGCAAAATGGGGCTTTCCGTGCGGGCGGACGCGCGCCCGGGGGAGTTTTTCGCCGTGACTATCGGGTTTCCCACCAACAAGATGCATTACTTCGAACAGGCGTGCGCGGAGCCTGAATCCATGTGGTCCCGATGACGATCTGGGGATTTCGCAAAAGGTATCAGGATGTATCAATCACGTTGTGTAGTTCGTAAAACGGCATAGAAAAGAAGTATCAGCATCTGCCCGGGGCATTGTGGCGCGTCCTTGCGCTCGGCATACTGGGGCCATGGTTCGTCGAGCGCTTGCTGCATGGGGCAGCGGGCCCGGCGCGCGAGAAGGGGTGCAAGATGGGTTTTCGTGACGACTTCCTGTGGGGTGGAGCCACCGCTGCCAATCAGTGCGAGGGCGCGTACAACGTTGACGGCCGTGGCTTGGCCAACGTCGATGTGATGCCGCACGGCAAGGATCGCTTCGCGGTGGGTATGGGCGTCCGCAAGATGCTCGATTTCGAGGACGGGTACTTCTATCCGGCGCAGACCGGCATCGACTTCTACCACCACTACAAGGAGGACATCGCGCTGTTCGCGGAGATGGGCTTCAAGACCTTCCGCATGAGCCTCGCTTGGACCCGTATCTTCCCCAACGGAGACGAGACGGAGCCCAATGAGGCCGGCCTCGCCTTCTACGAGGACGTGTTCCGCGAGTGCCAAAAGCACGGCATAGAGCCGCTCGTCACCATCACGCACTTCGACTGTCCCATCCATCTCATCAAGGAGTACGGTGGCTGGCGCAACCGCAAGCTCATCGACTTCTACAAGAACCTCGCGACCACGATCTTCACCCGCTACAAGGGCCTGGTGAAGTACTGGCTCACCTTCAACGAGATCAACATGATCCTGCACCTGCCGTTCATGGGCGCCGGCCTGGTGTTCGAGGAGGGCGAGGACAAGGAGGCCGTCGAGTACCTGGCCGCCCATAACGAGCTCGTCGCCAGCGCCTGGGCAACCAAGATCGCGCATGAGATCGACCCCGACGTGAAGATCGGCTGCATGCTCGCCGCGGGCAGCTACTACCCCTACAGCTGCCGCCCCGAGGACGTGCGCGCCGCCCAGCTCGCCAACCAGGACAACTACTTCTTTGTCGACGTCCAGAGCCGCGGGTACTATCCGTCCTACGCGCTCAAGAAGCTCGAGCACGAGGGCATCGATGTGGGCATGACCGACGAGGATAAGCAGATCCTGGCTGAGAACACGGTCGACTTCATCTCCTTTAGCTACTACTCCACGCGCTGCTCCGCGGGTGAGGGCTCCGACGCCCCCAAGACCGAGGGCAACGCCTTCGCGGGCACCAAGAATCCCTACCTCAAGGAGAGCCAGTGGGGCTGGGCCATCGACCCGCTCGGGTTCCGCATCACCCTCAACGACCTCTACGACCGCTATCAGAAGCCGCTGTTCGTGGTGGAGAACGGCCTGGGTGCCAAGGACGTGGTCGAGGAAGACGGCTCCATCAACGACGATTACCGCATCGACTACCTGAGCCAGCACATCGAGGCCATGCGCGATGCGGTGACTGAGGACGGTGTCGACCTGCTCGGCTACACCACATGGGGCCCCATCGACTTGGTCTCGGCCTCCACGGGCGAGATGTCCAAGCGCTACGGCTTCATCTACGTCGATCGCGATGACGCGGGCAACGGCACCCTGGCCCGTTCCAAGAAGAAGAGCTTCGACTGGTACAAGAAGGTTATCGCCACCAACGGCGAGGACCTTTCCTAACTCGCCCGGCTTTCCCAGGCACCCCACCTCGGCGCGAACCCAAAGGCTTATGTACGCCAGTACACCGCGCCTTTGCGTTCACGCCGATCTGGGGCACCTGAGAAAGCCGGGACAAAGGAGGATGTAATGTTCCCTAAGAATTTCTATTGGGGTGGCGCCACTGCGGCCAATCAGTTCGAGGGCGCGTGGAACGTCGATGGGCGAGGCCCCTCCGTCGACGACCACTTCACCGGCGGTAGCCACGAGAAGCCGCGTGAGATCACGGTCGACATCAAGCCCGACGTGCTCTATCCCAATCACGACGGCATCGACTTCTACCATCATTACGAGGAGGACATCGCGCTGTTCGCTGAGATGGGCTTCAACATGTTCCGCATGTCCATCTCCTGGAGCCGCGTCTTCCCCAACGGCGACGACGCCGAGCCCAACGAGGCCGGCCTCGCGTTCTACGACCGCGTCTTCGACTGCTGCCGCGAGCACGGCATCGAGCCGCTCGTGACCCTCTCGCACTACGAGATGCCCTACCACCTGGTCGAGAAATACAACGGTTGGGCCTCCCGTGAGCTCATCGGCTTCTTTGAGAACTACTGCGCCACTGTGTTCGAGCGCTACCAGGACAAGGTGAAGTTCTGGCTCACTTTCAACGAGATCAACTGCGGCACCATGGACATGGGTGCCATGATGGAGACCGGCCTCATCCAGGGCTTTGAGGGTCCGGCGTCCGCCATCAAGACCACGCCGCAGCAGCGCTACCAGGCCCTGCACCATCAGTTCGTGGCGCATGGCCGCGTGGTCAAGCTCGCTCACGAGAAGTACCCGCAGTTCAAGATGGGCAATATGGACTGCTTCATCCTGAGCTACCCTGGTACGTGCGATCCCGCCGACGTGCTCGCCAACGAGCTCGAGATGAACCGTATGAACTGGTACTGCTCCGACGTCCAGGTGCGCGGTGCCTACCCGTTCTACGCCAAGCGTTTCTGGGCCGAAAACGACATCGAGCTCGCGATGGAGCCCGGTGACCTCGAGGATATCGCCGCCGGCAAGGTGGACTTCTACACCTTCTCCTACTACATGTCCGGCACCGTGAGCACGCATGCCGACCATGAGATGACCGAAGGCAACATGACCTTCGGCGGCAAGAACCCCTACCTCAAGAGTACCGATTGGGGCTGGCAGATCGACCCCGAGGGTCTGCGCATCGCTCTCAACATGATTTACGCCCGCTACGAGATTCCGCTGATGGTGGTCGAGAACGGCATGGGCGCCTACGATACGGTCGAGGAGGACGGTTCGATCCACGACCAGTACCGCATTGACTACCTCAAGAGCCACGTGAAGGCCATGGCCGAGGCCGTCGCCGATGGTGTTGACCTTATCGCCTACACCTGGTGGGGCCCCATCGACCTCGTCTCCGCCGGCACCGGCGAGATGCGCAAGCGCTACGGCTTCATCCATGTGGACAAGTACGACGACGGCACCGGCACCTACGAGCGTCGCCGCAAGGACAGCTTCTTCGCGTATCAGAAGATCATCAAGTCCAACGGCGCCGAGGGGCTCGAGTAATGGCGCAATCCAAGATCGTCTTCCTCGATGTGGACGGCACAATCACCGACTACGAGAACAACGTGCCGCAGTCTGCGAAGGACGCCATCAAGGCGGCCCGCGCCAACGGGCACCGCGTGTACATGTGCACCGGCCGCAGCAAGGCCGAGAACCCGCCCGAGATCTGGGAGATCGGCTTCGACGGCATGATCGGCGGCAACGGCTGCTATGTGGAGTCCGAGGGTGAGGTGGTGATGCATCAGCTCATTACGGCGGAGCAGTGCCGCCACATTGTGGACTGGCTGCATGCGCGCGGGCTCGAGTTCTACCTCGAATCCAACAACGGCCTGTTCGCGAGCGAACGTTTTCGCGAGGAGGCCGGCCCGGTCATGAGGCTCTACGCCAAGGGCAAGGGCGCCAGCGACGAGGATGCCGAGACTTCGGCCCATGCGTTCATGGACGCGCTCATCTACGGTGGCGAGCTGTACCGCGACGACCTCAACAAGGTGAGCTTTATCCTGTCGAGCTACCAGGATCATTTGGACTCCGTCGAGGAGTTCCCCGATCTGGTGGCGCGCACCTGGGGCGGCAAGGGCGAACATGCCCTGTTTGGCGACCTGGGCGTGAAGGGGCTCGACAAGGCGCACGCCATCCGTGTGCTCGTGGAACACTTGGGCGCGAACATGGCAGACACCATCGCCGTGGGCGACGCCAAGGTCGACATCCCCATGTTCGCGTGCTGCGGCGCGAGCGTGTGCATGGGCAGTGGCGGCGACGAGGCCAAGGCCGCTGCCGATTGGGTCACCACGGATGTGGACGACGACGGCATGTGGAACGCCTTTGTGCACTTGGGACTAATCTAAGAAAGCTCCAAAGTAGACCACGCGAATCTATATACATTGCATTGCGGAACGGCTCCGAAGTACGGGGCCGTTCCGTTTTTACGTAAGGCTGTACGACAGGAAACATGCATTTCATCAGGGGTGTACGACAGACAGAACAGGCATAACGGGTTAAGACTTGAAGTGTCTTCGACGGTGTGATGGCTCCATAAGGGGAAGCCGCACGTGGCAAGCGGATGGATGCTAGGATGTCTCGATCTTTTTTTACGCTGTTGCGCCTATGCACAGGGCGGAAGCTGGTTTGGGCGTTTCTCGCCTGTTTCGCGCTGTTGTTCTATGAGCTCGTTCAGCTGATGCTGACTGCGTACGGAAATGCAGGTCAAGTTGAGATCATGGGCATCGATTTGCCACCTCTCGTTCTGGCGGCGGAGGCCTTTGGGCGCTCCGCCGCCCCGTGGCTCATCGTGCCGTTCGTCGTGTGCGCCTATGCCGAAGAGCACTTGGCAAACGGCTACGTTGTGATGATTCAATCGAACGGTGAAGACGCCAAGGTTCTGGCGCTGAAATTCATATTAGTGGCAACTGCCCTCTCGTTATGCACCGCTGTTGCGATGGGCGTATGTATCCTGTTGGTATGCGCGTTGCTCTGTCGCGGTACGCTTGATGCCGCGTACATGACGAGTCTTGCGAGTGCAGGGGTCCGAGTTCTAACAGATTCCATGGCGATCAATTATGCCGGTGCGATCTTGGTCGGCATGCTTCGGGTGGTAGCGATCGGCGCCGCATCCATGGGCTTTGCCTTGATTGCCCGCTGGAAGCACGCCGGGGTGCTCGCTATTCCCATGATATGGCTCACGCTGTCTTATACCCCCGCAATGACGGTTATCGCTGGAGTATTGGGAACTCTAGGTATGCCGCCGGAGAGGCTGGCGAAACCCGTATATAGCCTGATGGCGTATACGGAGACAAGCGCCGCGCTGCATGTGTTTCTTTGCTCCGAGATTTCCTTCTGCCTTGTCGTGCTTGCGGCATCGGTGTTGGTTGCGGTCAAGGCACCGCGTTCTCTCCGAGTGAAAGCCGCAGGTGTGACCCAAAAAAACGATTTGATGAGATGAGGAGGGGTCATGCGCAGTGTCCATAGTGCGTCTTCAGCGTTCCGACGGCTTGTCAGTTTCGAGCTGCGGAGGTTCGTGACACCGTTCCGTATGGTATTGGCGATGGTTTCCCTCGTTGCGATGGTTGTGCTTGCGCGGGGCAACTTGCTGCAGCAGATGGCGATCGCGGCGCCTCAACTCGCCGACGATGGCATGAGCGTTTCGCCGACTGCTTTTGATATGGCATATCTGGCCCTCAACAACCAGTTGATAACGGGGATTATCCTTCCGATTGTGTGCGGCATTCTGTGCTCCGATCTTGTAGCGCGAGATTATTCGGGTGGGATGCGCACTCTGATTGCGTGCGAGACGCGGGGCGCTTCGACGTATGTAGCGGCAAAACTTGTTACCGCGGCAGTTGTGTGTCAGGGCGTCGTACTACTCTTCATTGCCGCATGCATCCTGGTGTCATGCCTCTTGCTCGATCTCCCCATTGCGATTGAACCTTCTGCATGGCTGGCATCGAGTGGGCCGCAGGACAGTATTTGGGCTCAATACGGGCCAATTCCCATGGGCTGGAATTACGCCGCACTCATTGTTGCGCTTGTCTTGGGTTTTGGGGCGCTTGAAACTGTATTGTCGTGGACTGCCATGGCGGTATGCTCTTTTTTGAAATCTCCAAGCGCGGCTCCGTTGGTTGTTGCTCTGTTTTATGTGATTGCCTCGCAGTTCGAGTCACTGGTCACAAGTTTGGGGATGTTGCTGGGGATTACCTCTTGGATCAAAACGATAGGCTGGATTGTCGATCGCCTGTGTCTGGTGAACTACCGATTGGGGGCTTCATTTTTTCAGGAGTTTGCCGGTGGCGCATATCAGGGGTATATCGCGGTCGCTTCGGATGTTGCAGCGGGCACGTATCCGATTAACAACTGGGCGAGTTTGCTGTCGATGCTTGCGGTTCTATCGGCCATTTCGATGGTGCTGCTTCTTGTCCACGAAAGAAGGCTTCACGGGCGAGCGTGACGCCTCGCATACGCGGAATTGTAGATAGATGGTTTTGAACGTATTGGGGCGATAGAGGGATGAGGTGGTAGAGAGATGGGGGCCTCCACGTCTGTCATCGGTGGTGGACCGGCGATTTCCCTGAGAAACGTGAGCGTTTCGTACAGGGATCGAATTGTTTTCTCCAATGCTTCTCTTGAGGCGAAAAGGGGAGACGTTATCGGGTTTATGGGACCCAACGGCGCGGGAAAAAGCACGATGCTGCGCGTGCTGGCAGGTCTTGTTGTTCCCCGCCAGGGAAGCGGGCAGGTGCTCGGTCATGCGCTGGGAGAACATCGTCATGTTCCTTTTGGCATCATGCTGGAAACCCCTCCGTTCATTGAAGAGAAGACGGGGAGGGAGAACCTTGTTCTCCTTGCGAAGCTCAGGGGCGTCGCAAGCGGAGATATTCAAAAGTACTGCGATGCATGCATGAGGACGGTTGGTCTGGATCCCAAGCTCAATGTCCCAGTCAAGTCCTATTCGCAGGGAATGAGAAAGCGCCTCGCTTTGGCTCAGTCATTGCTTTTTGCGCGTTTGACTGCTCGCCCGGCATGTTGCCCCTTTTGTTTTCGCTTCTGTTTGGGCTGAACATGATCGGGGCGGTCTTCTCTGTGTGGGGAGATGAGCCGCGCGCGCTTCGAGTGCTTGCCTGCGTTGAATTGGTGCCTGTGCTTACGCTCGTTGCTTCTGTGGGGGAGCAAATGGCCGGTCTTCTGGTTGACGGAACCTCTGCGCACGGCATGCCAGAAGTTGTTTTGCTTGCAGCATTGGATGGATGTTCCGTCCTCGCTTTGTTCTTGCGTGCTTTCGTCACGCGGGGTCGATATGTGGAAGAATCGCGCGAGGAGAAGTGTGTTTTGGTTTCCCCTGAATCGCTTGCGGAACAATTGGGTCCTTTCAACCTGTCTGAACGCGAGCTGTTCGTGTTGATGGAAAGCCTCCGAGGTAGATCTTTGGCCTCCATAGCCAAGGAACTCGGCGTATCACGATCAACGGCGGGAACGTACCGTTTGCGAGCGTATGCAAAGGCAGGCGTCGAGTCGCTTGATGAGGCGCGCGCCAAGTTCACCACGCCCAAGTCGGTACAGACGGCCGAGGTGATGGGGAGGGGTCCTTGCCCAGTGCGTCGGAGCGTCGCTGCTTTGGGTTTGGTGGCATGGTTCGCGCTGGCTGGGTCACTCTTACTACCGTGGAGCGGGTCACGTGCGTGGTTGTGCGACGAGGTGTGGTCGACATTGCCGTCGCTTCTGCTTATGCTGGCATCTTGCTATCTCATTTTCAGCAATCAAGTAGATTCGAGAAAGATGCGACGCGGTATGCTTCGGTATGCCGCGGTGTGTTCCGCACTGATTGTTCCTGTGTCATGTGCGCTGTCTGGCCGTATAGCTACCACTGGGATTCTCCCAGTTCTTTTCAGCTCGTTGGCGTTGTCCGCGCTCGTGGTGGGTTTTGAAAGCGTGGTTAATCTTGCGCGACGTGCTCATTGCGGGATTGTGGAATGCGCCGCGGTGGCTGCCATGGTTCTTTCCGTTTCATCTGCAACGGCTGTGTGGTATACGGTTGCGATCGCAACGTCCGCGGCAATTCTGTGCACGTTGTTAGCGTGGGTTGTGCGCACTGAGAAGCGAGGCGACGAGACCTCGATGCCTGAGGATGTGCGTACGGGTGACTCGAAGACAATGACTCAGACCGTCGGTTTCTTTCCGCGCAGAGAGCAGGCGTTTTGCATCATTGCGGGCTTTTCAATGGTGGGGTGGGGTTTCTACCAGATTAACGAAGTCGCTGTTTTAAACGTCGATGCCATAGCAAGCTTGCCACCGATCTTCTTTGCGTGTTCGACCCTCCTGTACACGAGTGCGCTCTTCTTCATCTGGAATCGCTATGTGAGGAATCGAGAAGTGCTCCTGGCGAGTTTTATTGCGATCATCTGGTTTGCTTCGGCCATGGTGATTATCGGACTGCAGTATTTGGGCTGTCATAACGATGCCTCTCCGATGGGGCACATGATGATCGGTTTTCCGTGCATGGTGCTCGCTGGCATGTCCGTTGACGCACTCCTGTCCTTCCAGGAACAACATAGCTGCAAATCGTTTAGATTTGCCTATCCGGTGGTGCTTCTCGTTGGGCTGGCGATATGGTGTGGAGGTATCGTTGTTGCGGACGCGGCGAAAGCCTTTGCATCGCAGGAAATATCTACGGTATGCATTGTCGCCGGGGGAGCTATGGGGTTCGTGGGCCTTGTGGACACAGGGCGTACGCTGCATAAACGGACAGCATTGAGCTCTACAAGTTCTGAGGCAGTTATTGATGTCCTGATAGGGGCAGGGCTCACGCCGTCTGAGGCGCGGGTAGCGCTGCTGGTGTGTAGCGGCCTCGCTGCCCGAGAGGCGGCAGGAGTGCTATGCGTCGAGTGTAGTACGGTGCGATCGCATTTGAGGAGTGTGTACGCGAAATTAGCGGTGCATACGAGGGCGGAGCTCGAGGTCGCGGTTGCTGCGCTTGTGCGCGAGCACATTCGATAGTGGTTTTCTATAGTGGGCCTCGGCGCATTCGCAAAACTTATATGGAAACATGCGATGGGTCGTCCTTGCGGTCTTGGCGCAAAGCAAATCAAAGCTGCAAAACAAATCAAGGAAATCAAGCGCGCAAAACAAATCAAGGAATGGGTATAGTGTAGGCGAATGAGCATTGTGATCGGAGGCATCGTGAACAACCCCTTTACACCGAATTTCGGTCAAGCACCTTTGTACATAGCGGGCCGCTCTTTTCTGACCGGTGAAATTGAACGGGCGCTCGATCGCGGGTTGGGCGACCCTGCGCTTGCGTCAATCCTTGTTGGTCCCCGCGGAACAGGCAAGACCGCTCTTCTGTCGCACCTCGGATCGTATGCAGAGGGTCATGGATGGATTGCCGTCAACGTTTCCTGCCTTCCCGGAATGCTGCAGGACATCTTGGAACAGACGAAGCGCCGCACGGTTGAGTTTGTCGAGCCTGCACACGATAAAAAGCTGAGTGCAATTTCTATTGGGCAGCTTGGGGGCATTGAATGGGAGCGTCAGGAACCGCCTACTCAAAATTGGCGGAGTCTCATGACGGACATTTTGGAAGAACTTGCTGCTCATGATGTCGGCCTCTATATCACCGTCGACGAAGTCGATCCAGAATTGGATGAAATGATTGAGCTTGCGGCGGTTTATCAGCTGTTCATTCGTGAGGGGCGAAACGTCGGTCTGCTTATGGCGGGTTTGCCCTACAAAGTTTCTGCCTTGCTGAGAGACAAGTCAGTTTCGTTCCTCAGGCGAGCCAGCCAATACCGGTTGGGCAGAATCGCCGACCCGGAGATCTCCACGGCGTTCAAATCAACGGTCGAGGCGGCCGGGGGAGTTGTGGACGAATGCGCGCTGCTCGCCGCTGTTGATGCGACGAATGGATTCCCCTTTATGATGCAGCTCGTCGGCTTCCGCTCCTGGGAAAATCGCGATGCCTCAAATGCGATGACGCTCGATTCGGTGGAAGAGGGCATTGCGATGGCAAAGGCGGATTTGGAAAACCGCATTCTGCGTCCAACTCTCGATGAGCTCTCCGATATGGATATCGCGTTTCTTGAGGCCATGCTCGAAGATGACGAGTTGAGCACGTCGGAGGACATCGCGAAGCGTTTGGGAAAATCTCCGAGCTATATCGCGACCTATCGAAAGCGTCTTTTGGAACAGGGGATTATAGAGCTCCAAGGCCGTTCCAAGCTCCGTATCGCGCTTCCCGGAGTGCGGGAATATCTGCCTGAGTATTTGTCGTGATGCCGTGAGTCCATATGGACGCAGCAACCGACTGCAGGCCGACGGGCGATTCACGACATCCCGCTCTACGCAATCGAGGCACGCGATGCGTGGCTTCCTCAATAGCAAGGCCGCACTTGCCTTTGAGTACGCTCCAAGGCCTAGGATGACGAGGTAACGTTCAACCGCGAGGAGGAGATGACGATGTCAAAGCTGTACATGATGAGGCACGGACAGACGCTGTTCAACGTGCTCAAACGCAAGCAGGGTTGGTGTGATTCGCCGCTCACCGAGCTTGGGATTGAGCAGGCAAAGCGCGCGGGCGAGGAGCTGCGCGAGCGCGGGATTACGTTCGACCATGCGTATTCGAGCACTTCGGAGCGTGCGTGCGATACCCTCGAGCTCGTGGTGCCGGGCATGCCTTACGAGCGTGTGAAGGGTCTTAAGGAGTGGAACTTCGGCAAGTTTGAGGGCATTACCGAGGACCTGAACCTTACGCCGCCGTTCGGCGACTTTTACGTGCAGTTTGGCGGGGAGGACGAGATGGAGTTCCGTAACCGCCTGTTCACCACCATCACCGAGCTTATGCGTCGCCCCGACCACGAGAGCGTCCTCATGGTGAGCCACGGCGCCGCGTGCGCGCAATTTCCTCGTGCGTTCGGCGTCGAGTTGACGGAAAGGCTCGGTAGGCGGATCGGCAACTGCGGGATATTCATCTACGAGTTCGATGGCGACTCTGGGTTCGAGCTGCTCGACGCGATCAATCCGAACGAGTAGCGGCTCGCAAGGCGGAGATTGACGTCTACCGTTTGCCGCCGAATAGCTACCGTTTGCGACTCGCTGTTAGAATTATGCAGCAGTGACTTATACAATATGAGAACAGCAGCAAGGTTGTTACTCTCCGGGAGGCATCACTTGCGCACTCAAGTCCGGGGGCCTTGTGGTCGCCGTTCGTGCGCAGAGATGGTTCGGGGAGTTTTTTCATGCTTATCCTCAAGAAGATCAACAACAACGTCGCCCTCGCGTCGACCGACGCGGGCGAAGAGGTCGTTGTTTTCGGCAAGGGCGTGGGTTTCCACGAGATGCCCTACGAACTTGAGGACGAGTCCGTTATCCAGCGCGTCTTCCGCGATGTGGACGAGAAGTCAATCGACGGGTTCGAGGGCATCTCCGATGAGGTCCTCCTCGTTGCGTCCGACATCGTCGCATTGGCGGACAAGGCTCTCGACTGCAAACTCGCCGGCAATCTCGTCATAAGTCTCGCGGACCATCTCCAATATGCGGTCGAGCGCGCGGGTGAGGGTGTGGCCATCGAAAATCCCCTGTCCCACGAGGTCGCCTTCGTGTATCCGCGCGAGACCGAGCTTGGCCGTCGCGGCATTGAAGTCGTGCGCGAGCGCTTGGGCGTGGAGCTTCCGGAGAGCGAAGTGACCTCCATCGCCTTGCACCTTGTCAACGCCGAGGTTGACGGCATGGGCAGCGCCCAGGACATGGACCTCGTTATGAAGAGCACCGTCATCCTCGAGCGCGCCACGCAGATCATTGAGGGCCAGCTTGGCCAAACGCTCGACCGCACCTCTTATGCGTACGTGCGCTTTGTGGCGCACCTGCGCTTTCTCATCCGCCGTCTTATGCGGGGTAGCTGCAAGGAGACCGAGAACTCGGGTCTGTTCCGCCAGGCGGCTCGCGATTTCCCCGACGCCTATCGTTGCGCGGCGGGTTTTAACGAATACCTCAAACGTGAATATAACTGGAGCTGCTCCGATGAGGAGATGCTCTACCTCATGATGCACGTCAACCGCCTGCGACAGGGTTGATCACGCACATCCAGTCGTCATATCGCACATGCCAGGGCCCGGCCAGGCGATGGACAAATAGGTTTGATCAGATTCTTTGGAGAGAAAGGACTGAGACATGGCAGGAAAGTACGACGACCTCGCGCGCGCCATTCTTGAGAATGTGGGCGGCAAGGAGAACGTCAACAGCGTCGCGCATTGCATCACCCGCGTGCGCTTCAAGCTCAAGGACGAGGGCAAGGCTAACACCGAGGCCATCGAGAAGCTCGAGGGCGTAATCAAGGTCATGCAGGCCAACGGCCAGTACCAGGTCGTGGTGGGCAATAAGGTTGAGGACGTATACGATGCCGTCGTCGCTGTGGGCGGTCTTGTCGCGGGCGGGGAGATCGACGCCGAGGACGACGCACCCAAGGGAATTGCCGCCAAGGCCATTGACCTCATCTCGGGTATCTTCGCCCCCATGCTCGGCACCTTCGCGGCCGCCGGCATCATGAAGGGCATCCTTGCCGCCATCACTCAGTTCGTCCCTGAGTTCGCCAACGATGGCGCTTACACCATTCTGTACACCATCGCCGACGGCATGTTCTATTTCCTGCCGGTCATTTTGGCGTACACCGCCTCCAAGAAGTTCAGGATGAACGAGTTCACGGGCATGGCAATCGGCCTTGCGCTCGTGTATCCCACGATGGTCGCCCTTACCGGCGGCGAGGTCGTGGGCAGCATCGATCTCGGCTTCGCTGGAACCTTCTCTTGGTACGCCACGTTCCTGGGCATCCCTATCATCATGCCCGCCTCCGGTTATACGAGTTCGGTTATTCCGATCATCCTCATGATCTGGTTCGGCTCCACCGTGGAGCACTGGTGCAAGAAGTGGATGCCCGCGTCCGTCAAGATGTTCTTCACGCCCCTCGTCACCATGACCGCCTCGATTGTGCTCGGCTATTTGGTCATCGGCCCCATCGCCACGCTGATCACCAACCTTCTGTCCCTGATCTTCTCCGCCCTGTTTGGCCTGCCCGTTATCGGCTCCGTGCTCGGCTGCACCATCGTCGGCGCGTTCTGGATGTGTCTCGTGATCTTCGGATTCCACTGGAGCCTCGTGCCCATCGCGCTCGTGAACCTCACCACGCTGGGTTATGACTACATTCTTGGTGCCGTGATCGCCCACTCCTTCTCCTTGGGCGCCGTGCTCTTTGCCATGTATCTCAAGAACAAGGACGAGAACTTCCGCGGCATCTGCCTGCCCGCCATCATTTCCTCCTTCTTCTTCGGCGTGACCGAGCCCGCCATCTACGGCGTCGCCCTTCCCGACAAGAAGGCCTTCGTGGTTGCGAGCATCGGCTCCGCCGTGGGCGGTCTCATCATCGGCCTCACGGGTGCCATGGTGTACATCTCCGGTGGTCTGGGTGTCTTCAACTGGCTGTCCTTCCTCCCGACCGACCCTGCGAGCACCGTGGGCATCATGCACATGGTCTGGGCGATCGTCGCCTCCCTCGCCGGTGCCGCCGTGGGCTTCGTGATCGAGTACGCGACCTATAAGCCGGAGGCCGCCAAGTAGGCGTCCGCTCCCGGCTGTGCGTCTGCACGTACCGTATAGCGAATGGCGAATAACAGCCCGGCGCGTTCGGCTCATCCCGGGCGCGCCGGGCCCATGCGAAAGGAGATCATCATGGCGAACTTCCCGAAAGGCTTCCTCTGGGGTGGCGCTACCGCCGCCAACCAGTGCGAGGGCGGTTACAACGAGGGCGGCAAGGGCCTCGGCGTGCCGGACATCATGACCGGCGGTACGGTGAGCGAGCCGCGCCACATCACCGACGGCATCCTGCCCGGGCGTCATTACCCCAGCCACGAGGCCGTTGACATGTACCATCACTACCTCGATGACATCAAGCTCTTCGGCGAAATGGGCTTCAAGTGCTACCGCATGTCCATCAACTGGAGCCGCATCTTCCCCATGGGCGATGAGGCGGAGCCCAATCAGGCGGGTGTGGAGTTTTACCGTCGGGTATTCGAGGCCTGCCGCGAGCAGGGCATCGAGCCCATGGTGACGCTGTCGCACTACGAGCTGCCCTACGGCCTTTCCAAGAATTATGGCGGGTGGAAGAACCCCGCGCTCATCGAGTTCTACCTCAATTACGCCCGCACCGTCATGACCGAGTACCGCGGCCTGGTGAAGTACTGGCTCACCTTCAACGAGATCAACTGCCTGCTCATGGGCGGATTTGGCGGCGTGATGGGCGGCGGCATGGTGCCCGAGGGGCTCGAGGACGTGCCCATGACCTTCGGCGCATGCGACTGGGACGACCCGCAGGTGCGTTTCGACGCCCTGCACAACCAGTTCCTGGCGAGCGCGAAGTGCGTGGTCATGGCGCATGAGATCGACCCTGAGAACAAGGTGGGCTGCATGATCGCCGGCAACGCCACCTATCCGCGCACCTGCAACCCCGCAGATGTCCTGAAGGCCCAGCGCGAGCAGCGCGAGCACAACTTTTACTGCGGCGACGTCCAGGTGCGCGGCGCGTACCCCTCGTGGGCGCCGTCCCTGTGGAAGCGCGAGGGCGTGAAGATTGAGGTAAGCGATGAGGACGCCGCCACGCTCAAGGCGGGCACCGTGGACTTCTACTCCTTCAGTTATTACATGAGCGCCACCGCCTCCGCCGACCCCAAGGCAAGCGAGGGCGGCAATATCTTCGGCGGCGCCGGCAACCCGTACCTCGAGAAGAGCGACTGGGGCTGGGCGATCGACCCCGAGGGCCTCAAGTATTACCTGGAGGAGGTCTACGACCGCTACCAGATTCCTCTTATGATCGTGGAGAACGGGCTGGGAGCCGTGGACGAGGTCGAGGCGGACGGCTCCATTCACGACCCGTATCGCATCGACTACCTGCGCCGCCACATCGAGCAGATGGACGAGGCCATCGCGGACGGCGTCGATCTCATGGGTTACACCATGTGGGGCTGCATTGACCTTGTGTCCGCCTCGACCGGTGAGATGAAGAAGCGCTACGGCTTCATTTACGTCGACAAGGACAATGACGGCAACGGCACGCTTGCGCGCAGCCGCAAGGACTCGTTCCATTGGTACAAGAAGGTCATCGCCAGCAACGGCGAGGATTTGGCGTAAAATAAGTTACATTGCATGAGCGCTGTCGAGCGCACGCACGGAACAACAAGGAGAATCTCATGGGCCTGTTCGACATATTCAAGAAGAAGGAAGCCCCCGCTGCTCCGGCAGCTCCCGCCGCCATTGAAGCCCAGGCAGGTGCCGACGTGCTTTGCGCGCCGGTTTCCGGCAAGGCCATCAAGATGGTCGATGTGCCCGACCCGGTGTTCTCCGGTGAGGTTCTCGGCAAGGGCTGCGCCGTGTGGCCTGAGGGCGATATCGTCTACGCCCCGGTTTCCGGCAAGGTCACCGTCACCATGGGTCACGCCGTTGGCATCATGTCCGATTCCGGCATCGAGGTCCTCGTGCACGTGGGTGTCGACACCGTCAACCTGCAGGGCAAGGGCTTTACCGGCTACGTTGGCCAGGGCGACCAGGTCGTTGCCGGCCAGCCCGTGCTCAAGATGGACCGTGCCGTCATCGCCGAGGCTGGCTACAAGGACTGTGTGGTGCTCGCCGTTTCCAACAGTGCCGAGTTCGAGGCAGTCGAGATGACCGTCGAGCCCGAGGCGTCCGTCGCCGCCGGTGCCGCCGTGGTCAAGGTCGTTCGCAAGTAAGTTGCCGCACGAGGCGCATGTCCGTGAGGTGCTTGCGTCGCCACATGAAAGAGGGCGCCGGGTGGTGAGCATGTGAACTGCGCCCCGAAACTTGGACGCGATAAATCATAACCGCTAAGCGGCCTC
>NZ_CAUFLV010000006.1:0-126381 GCF_959026545.1 uncultured Collinsella sp. | reverse complement strand
GAGGCCGCTTAGCGGTTATGATTTATCGCGTCCAAGTTTCGGGGCGCAGTTCATAAAGGCCCGCCCTTTTCGGTCGTTCTTGTTGAGTGCCCTATTCGGAAGCCTCGAACAGGAATGGAGTGGTCCAGCCATCCGGCACGGCACCCTGCTGGCCGTCGCCCAGGTCAACCTTGCTCCAGCCCTCGGGAATGCCACCTTCGCCCTCCCAGGCACCAACCTGGTGGCAACCGGCACACGTGAAGACGCTCTGGTCGTGCATGCGGTGGCAGGAATTGCACTGCTGTACGCCGTGGTAATCGCTATGCGGATCAAACGAGAGGTCCTTCGTGGAAGACTCGCTCGCGCCGGGCATGATGCCGGCACCAGCGTGGCAACCGCTCTGCAGGCAGAACTCATTGGTGTAGGTCACCTTGGCGAGCGGCGTATCGTGATCGCCGGTCAGCTGGGACTGCACCATGCGGGCAGAGGTGCCCAGGGTGTTCTCATGGCAGTCAAGGCACTTTCCATTCACAACGGCCTTGTGGGCATACGCCAAAGAATCGGCCTGATTCTCGAACGTGTCGTAATACTTGCCCATGGTGCTGTGGCACAGAGCGTCGCAGTAACCGGGGGTAGCACGCCAGGCCCAGCCGGCAACGCCGAGAACGGTCGCCGCCACCACGACGGCAATCACGATGGGCAGGCGCTTGCCCTTCCAATCGCGCTTCTTCTTGGGAGTCCCGGGCGTGGCCTCGGCCGCGCTCGTCTCCTTGATCTCATCAGCCATACTTGCTCCTCTAGATCAGACGGTCTACGCAGACAGCGCCGGGTTGTCGCCGCAGTACTTCTCAAGAATATGGTCGTACGTGCGCGTGCGCTTGTCGTACGAGGTGCCACCCTCGGTCAACAGACCGCGCGACTCAAGATCCTCGGCGATATCGCTCATGCCAAGGTCGTTCAGGCACTCCTTGGTGGGGCAGCCGAGCTTTTCGTCCCAGCCAAAGCGCTTATAGAGCATGGTAAGGGCTTTCTTCCAGTCCTTGCGCTCCATCTTGTCGGTGCCAGGGGTGAAGGGCTCGATATCCGGATCCTTCTCGAAGACCCACTCGGTAATGACATCATGGACATTGCGCATGTCGTTGCAGCCCACGTTGCCGTCCTTGTCCTTCATGCCGCGCACGGTGTTGGCGCGCTGGAGCGTCATGATACGCTCACCAGCCTTGTACAGGTCGTCAATGGTGACTTTCTGGCCGGTGACCGCGGTGTAGAACTGGGCTTCGAGGTCCAGGTCGCCGCGATAGCTGCGCTCCTTGGCGGGGGCCATGGCCATCGGCCATACCCAGTTGCACAGGACGAGGGAGTCGTGCAGAACGTCGGTGACGATGCTCCACCAGGCGAACTCGGCTTTAGCCTCGTTCATGGGGGTGTAATCCTTGGTGGCGTCGATAGCGCCCTCGCCCCACATCTCGGCAGCCATCTCCTCCTTGAGCTCCTGCGGCAGACCGCAGCCCTGGAAGTTGACGGCGGAGTGGATCATGTCATCGCGGTTGAACATCATGTTGTACAGACCGCCAGTCTGGCCGAAGCACTCGATGGAGTGGTGGACCGGCCAACCGCGGTAGTTAATGAGCGCGGACTTGGCGTTGTCGAACCAATCCTCGCAGCCCCACTCCTTGGTCCACACGATGGGACCGTGGCCGAGCCAGGAGATCGGCTTGTTCTCCGTATCGTTGGAAGCGATGTCCAGCAGGATCTTCACAAAGCTGGAGGGATCGCCGCCATGGAGAATCGCGTCGAAGTTGTACTCGGCCATCTGCTCGGCGGGAACGTGCTTCTCGAGGATGCCCGCGGAGTAGGTGTAGGCCAAGTCGCGGTAGAGCTGGGCATAGTTGCACCACAGGCCAAGGTCATCGACCGTGGCGGAGATAAGCATGTTGTAGTTCACGGAGAGGTCGGTCAGGGTCTTGCCATCCTCTTCGTAGATCCCCTCGGCCTTGAGGAAGGACTGCATATAGGCCGTGAAGGGGAAGTTGGGCACGCAGGTGTTGCCCTGGGACTCGTAACCGGTCTTCTCCTGGACGAACGGCACGTGCACCTGTGCGTAGCAACGAACGGGGCAGCCGTGGCAGCCGGCCATCTTGACCGTGTACTTCTCGGCGGCGGGGCCCATGTCCTTGGTGGACTTCATGCAGCGGTATCCCATGGTGTTGGGCTCAAACGGCTTGGGCTCGCCAGTCTCGATGGGACCACCTTCGGCGGCAGCCCAATAAAGGCCCTTCTTGGCGGTCCAACGGGAACCGGCGTCGTAGTACTCAGCCCAAGACTGCTGGGTGCTCGGGACGACGTGGTTGTTGTTGGAGCCGATGACCTGGGCGATCATGTAGTCGGAAAGGTCGGCGACCATCTGCGGGTCGGCCACGTGCACCGCCTTGGTGCCGCGGATAACGACGGCCTTGAGATTCTTGACGCCAAAGACGGCTCCCAGGCCGGCACCGGCGGAGTGGGAACGGGTATTCATCACACAGGCGTAAGGCAGCAGGTTCTCGCCGGCGGGGCCGATAGCTGCGACGCAGCACTCGGCACCATGCTTCTTGCACAGGGCCTCAGTAGTCTCGCGCGTGCCCTTGCCCCACAGGGCGGAGGCGTCCTCAATCGAGATCTTGTCGTCGTCAATGAAAATGTAAACGGGCTTGTCGGACTTGCCCTCGATAATCAGGCCGTCGTGGCCCGAGTACTTGAGCATGGCACCGAGCTGACCGCCACAGTGCATGTCGACCACGAGATGGTCAGTCGTGAACGTGGACAGGGACGCCCAGGTGGAGCGGCCCGCCAACGGCACACCGGAACCGGTCAAGGGACCGACGGCGAGAACGGCCTTGTTCTCCTCGTCCATCCAATCGACCTCGGGGCCGACCTCGTCGTACATGATCTTGTTCGCGAAGCCCATACCGCCGATGTAGTCCTTCTGCATCTCGACATCGGACTCTTCGGTGATATCTCCGCTCGTAAGGTTGACGCGGGCGATCCAGCCAGCCCAACCGTAAGAGGTTTCAGCCATTGCGCTTCTCCTTTACTGGGCGATCTTGCCGCCGCCGACGAAGTCCTGGACCTCGCTGACGTAGGGCCACTTGATCTCGGAACGGGTGGGACCGGAGGAGTGGTTCACGTTCTCCCACTTGATGAGCTCGAGAGCGCCGTTGGGGCACTGGTCGGCGCAACGGCCGCAGGCGATGCACTTGGTGGACTTGTGGGTCTCGGTGTTCACCACGGGCATGTGCCACGGGCAGGCGGCGACGCAGGTACCGCAGCCCACACACTTGTCGGGGTCGACGGTGCGCGTGCCGTTCTCCATGGTGATGATGGCCCCATGCGGGCACGACGTCTGGCAAAGAGCGGTTGTGCACATGTGGCAGGCGCGGATCTGCCACTCGCAGGAATAGTAAATGCCGTCGAAGGACTCCCAGTCGGAGCCGAAGTTGAAGCCGTCGTGCACGTGGATGCGGGCGGCGGCGGGCTGAGATGCACCATCGTTTTGCAGGGTGCACATCATCTCGCAGCGCTGGCAACCGGTGCAGCGAGCACGGTTGACCTTGAGCACGTGGGCCGGGGTCGCGTAGTAATCGACCTCGCCCTTTGAGCTCGTGGGGGCCGCGGCGGCGGAATCCGGGAGCAACCCCAGCGCCACCATGCCAGCCACGAACGCGCCCGACACCTTCACAAACCCACGACGGGTAAAGAAGGAGTCGAGACGATCCGCACCGGAGCCGACCTGCTCCATGGCGGTGTTCTCTTTCATAGTTCCCTCCCCTATTTGCTTCACGGATGAGGCTACACCCGCGGAACCTTGAAGCGCTGTGCGCGGCGAAAATGCGCACATGCAGACACGTTCAATTATGCCTGAATAAGGCGTTTAAGCCGCAGATGCTCATTATTCTATTTAGAGAATAATGAGCATCGTTCTTACGTACATGAGGAGGGCGGCCATACTTGGACACCAGCCCGTGTCGGCGCGTGGCGCTACTCGATCTCTCCGGCTTCGCGCAGCTCCTGGTCCACACGCTCGTCGCGCAGGGAACAATTCTCGGTGAGCAGGCAGTTAGGGCACATGCTTTCGCACCTGATAACCTCGTTGAGCTGGGCGAGGTTGCATCCCTTGATGCGCAACAGGTAATCGCCGATGATGGCACGCACGGCCTCGATGGCGTAGGTGAGGGTGTACTTGCGGCCATTCGGCAGGCCGTCGAGCGCCTCAAGGATGTCCTCCTTGGTTATGGCGAGAGCTTCCTCGAACGTCTTGCCGCGCAACATCGTGGCGAGCGCGGTAGCACAGGCGATGGCCGCGAGGCAGCCGTGGCTGCGAAAGCCAACCTCGATGAACGTCTCGGTTTCGGGGTCGATCTGCGCGAACAGCTGCATCTGCACCGTGCCGCGTTTCTCCTTGCCCACGCTGCAAAACGCGTTGGCCCCGTCGGGGATGCCGCCGTTTTTGGCATCGGCGATGAGGTCGAGCGAACGCTCGGAGTACTCCGTGATGGGCGCGTCGTTCTCGATCTGGTACATGTCGGGCGTGCGCAAAAACGGTGTGTCCTCGGTCAGACGGCGCTTTGCCATAAACGTTTCCCTTCTCCCATTCCCAATCGGGGACGTAGTCGTTTGGTACATATGTCGAGGAGGCGTGCCTAAATGGCACGCCCAATGGCACGGCAGGCGGCTCGAACTCCTATGGATTGCGGAACTTCTCCACGCCGTACCATTCGGCCAACGCCTTGCCCTGCGCAGGGCTCAGATGGCGCGTGGAATAGAAGAACGACTCGTTCAAGCTGGTCGTGGTGAGCTCAATGTCCGCATACGCGTCGTCGCCTGTCGCGCGCTCGTAGAGTTCGGCAACCTTCGAGGCGGACCACAAGTAAGGGCTGTTGAGGAAGTCAGACGCCGCCGTAGGCCGCGGATACACTCGAGACTCCATGCGAATCACATCCGCAAACGTCGCTAGGTCATCCCCCTCCGCCGTGTTGAACAGTGCATGGGCAAAACTGTGGGACATGATCGGCTTGGAGTATAGGTACACCCCTGACTTGCCGTACAGCACCACGATATCCGTCACGTCGTGCTCGGGTAGAGGATCGTCCAGGCCCAGCTCATCGAGCTCGGGACGATCATCATACCCCACAGGCACTTCCTGCCTGCCGATTGCAGGGGAGTCCTCTGCATGCGGATGCTCCTCAATATAGGAGAGCAGCTCGTCCGCGAACGCTTTCGCATCCACGCCCGCGGGCGTGAACGCGCGTTTCACCCAGCGCTCGGGGGAGGTGAGCTTGCCGTCCGCCGACCGATGGCGCAGGTCGGAGAGGGCCTGGTCCGCTGCAATCAACCAATCGTTACGGGCGTGAATAGCGGCGAGGCCCTCAGGCGTAGGGGCTCCATCGTCCTTTTCACCGTCATCGTTGGGCGTGGATGAGGGGGCGCTGTCGGATCCACCCGGCGCGAAGTGCGGAGCCTCGACGGCAACCGCATCCTCGACAGCGGTGTTGGCAACGCATCCCGCACACCCTTCTACCGGCTCAAATTCCTCGCTCATGACTCACCTCAAAACTCCGCCCCGCATGTAATGGAAAAGGGACGGGACCGATCCATATGCATGCCAGTGTACCAGCATACCTGTGAATCGGCCCCGTCCCCTATCGTGCGAATGAAGCCAGGCCGGCGCGAAGCCTACCTAAAATGGTGCAATTGGGGTACGTCCTCAATTGCACCATTGCACTATTCGATTACTTGACGGCGCGGTTCGCCGCCTTCTTGCGGTCGGTGGCGTTCAGCAGGCGCTTGCGCATGCGAATGTTCTTGGGGGTGACCTCGACCAGCTCGTCGTCGATGATGTACTCAAGCGCCTCCTCCAAAGAGAAGGTGCGTGGCGGCACAAGCTGCACCGAGATGTCAGCGGTGGAAGAACGCTGATTGCCCAGGTTCTTGGTGCGCGCGATGTTCACGACCATGTCGCCCGGCTGGCTGCGCTCGCCCACGAGCATGCCCTCGTAGCACTCGGTACCCGGCTCAACGAACAGGGAACCGCGCTCCTGCAGGGTACCCAAAGCGTAGGCGACGGCCTTCTCGGTGGTCATGGCGATCATGGCGCCGTTTTTGCGGCCGCCGATCTCGCCGGCATACGGGCCATACTCGAGGAAGGTGTGGTAGAACACGCCCTCGCCGTGCGTGACGTTGAGGATGCGGTTCTTGAGACCCATGATGCCGCGGGTGGGGATGCGGAACTCAACGTGAGTGACGGACGTGCCCGTCTCCATGCCGGTCATAGTGCCACCGGCGTTGCCGAAGATCTCGATAACCTTGCCGGCGTACTCGTCGGGGCACTCCACGACGGCCTGCTCGATGGGCTCCTGCAGGGTACCGTTCTCATCCTTCTTGAACAGAACGCGCGGGCGACCAACTTGGAACTCGTAGCCCTCGCGGCGCATGGTCTCCATGAGAACGGAAAGATGCAGGATGCCACGACCGCTCACCTCAACGCCGCTCTTATCGGGCAGCTCCTCGATGCGCATGGTCACGTTGTTCTCGCGCTCGTTGAACAGACGCTCTTTGAGCTGGCGAGCGCCCACGATGTCGCCGTCGCGCCCCACGAGCGGAGACGTGGAGGCCTCGAACACGATGGACAGAGTGGGCGGGTCGATCTCGATGGGGTCGAGCTCGACGGGATTCTCGGGATCGGTATACACGTCGCCGATGTCGGTGTTGTCCACGCCAACCACAGCCGCCAGGTCACCGGCGCTCACCTCGGAGCACTCGGTACGGCCCAGATAGTCGAAGGTGAAGAGCTGCTTGACGGTAGCCGTCTTGCGCTCGCCATCGTTCTTCACGACGAGAATCTGGTCACCCGTGTGGATAGTGCCGGAGTACACGCGGCCGATGCCGATGCGGCCAACGAAGTTGGAGTGGTCGATGGTGACGCACTGCATGGCGAGCGGTCCGTCGATGTCCACCTCAGGCGCGGGGAGGTCGTTCACGATCATGTCGAGGAGCGGATACATGTCCATGTTGCCGTCCTCGGGGTCGAGACGGGCGTAGCCGTTTACGCCCGAGCAGTACACAACGTGCTCCATGGCGAACTCAAGCTGCTCGTCGGTGGCACCGAGGTCGGCCATGAGATCCAGACAATCGTTGTATGCCTTCTCGGGATCAGCACCGGGACGGTCGATCTTGTTGATGACGATCATGATGGAGAGGCCGGTGTCGATGGCGTGGCGCAGCACAAAGCGGGTCTGGGGCATCGGGCCCTCAAAAGCGTCGACGAGCAGCAGCGCGCCATCGGCCATGCGCAGCACGCGCTCGACTTCGCCGCCGAAGTCGGCGTGGCCGGGGGTATCGATGATGTTGATCTTGACGTCGTTGTAATCGATGGAGATGTTCTTGGCGAGAATGGTGATGCCGCGCTCGCGCTCCTGATCGTTGGAGTCGAGCACGCGGTCTTGCACCTCCTGGTTGGCGCGGAAGGCGCCGGCGGCGCGCAGCAACTTGTCGCACAGAGTGGTCTTGCCATGGTCGACGTGGGCGATGATGGCGATGTCTCGCAGATTATCTACGCGCATGGGCTTCCCCTTATCCTTTAGCTCTTCGATGCGCAAGCCTTCATCCGGCAAAGCGCCCAACATAGTCGGTAATCGGTTTTTGCACGGCGGTATTGTATCTGTTGTGACGCTCACAAGCTGTTGTATCCAGCGGTTTTGCCGCCCTACACATAAGTGTGACAAAGAATGGGGCGCCTGCACCGCGCGATGTGGCGCAGACGGCCTACAACAGCGGGGGCTCTTCGCCAGCAGGCTCGGGATCGCACCAACGGAAATTCTCACCAGTTCCGGCACCCTCGTAGAGTACATATGCCGAATAGCCCAGGGACATGCCGCGCTGGTAAAAGCTCACGACGATGGCATCTTGGAACTCGCAGTCGAGCTCCACACCACCTGCGTAGGCGATGGCGTAGCGATCGAGCGGGCCAACGTGATCGGACTGGATGCCCGTCGCGTTCGACTCGACAAAATGCTTGGCACCCTCCAGGCACGCCTCGGGGCCATCCTCGGTAAAGCAAGCTTGATAGCGATTGGCACGAGCATCCTCGGCAATGAGGACCACACCGAGATCCTCGCCGTCGGCAAGTGCATTGAGATAGCCGTCGAGCAGATCACACACCATGGAATCGAGCTCGGGGGAAACCTCGTCCTGCTGCACGTCGTTCATCTCGTCTGCCATGACCTGCTCCTTAAAAGCAAAAAGGCACCGACTATGCCGATGCCCCATCAGTTCATATGGTGGAGGTTAGGGGGATCGAACCCCTGACCTCAGGCTTGCAAAGCCCGCGCTCTCCCAGCTGAGCTAAACCCCCACTGTAGTAATAAACACCCCAGCGGCGACTCGGCTCTCGCTGGGGTGTTTATTGCGAAAGAGGTGGTGGACCTGACAAGGTTCGAACTTGTGACCTCCCGGTTATCAGCCGGACGCTCTGACCAACTGAGCTACAGGTCCAACGCGGGGATTAATATAGCCCAGGCACCAAAGGCGCGTCAACACCTTTTTTCATTATTTTTGAGGACGGCTTTTTGAGGGCGAATTTCCCACGGGCTCAGAGGGCCCCAATGTGAACAAATACACGGACTGCGATCGAGTCTGGCTTCATCGCGACATTTGGGTATTATGTCTGTTCACCGTCCGCAACTCGCCGTGCACATCTGGAGGTTTGCATGATTCGCGTCGATATCGAAAGCATCGTCATGGCCTCGGGACCGGTGCCCTCCGTCGTCGTCCTGCGCGAGCGCAAAAACGGCGCCACCGCCGATGCGCCCCTGCGAGCGCTGTCCATCCAAACCGGAGCCTACGAGGCCGCCTCTATTGGCAATGGCATCGACTCCGACAAGGCGGCTCCGCGACCCATAGCACACGACCTGCTGCTCAACACCGTTAAGGAGTTGGGAGCCCGCGTGGAACGCGTGGAGATCAACCGTTGGGATGCACCTGTGTTTTATGCCGACATCGTACTTGAGTGCACGGGGAATGCCGCGGAGTCCAAGGTGTCGGAGCAAGGCGATGGCGTGCGCGAGATTAAACTCGATGCCCGTCCGAGCGATGCCCTCGCCCTCGCCACGCGCTCAAACGCACCCATTTACGTTGAAGACGATGTCATGAACCGCGCCGGAAGCATCTCGTACCAAGCCGCGCGCGATGAGCAGTCGTCGCAAGAGGAAATCGAGCGCTTCGATGAGTTTGTCAAAAACCTGAGCCCCGACGATTTCTAGGATTGGGTCATCATCCCAACCATGGCGGCCGAGCCCGATGCGGGTTCGGCCGTTTTCTTTGTCGTGCGGTCTCCTCATCTCTCGCGAATGCTGCGGACGAGTGCGCGAATGATCCGCATGAACCCTGAGAGGTAGCGCCCGTTCAGCATGTTCACGAACCCCTCAACGGCGCCGAGCGGTACACCGCTGGTAGTAAGCGACCGCAGCGGCATGTCTGCCGCCATCTCCTTCATCATGGTGCGCTGTATATGATCCATCTTGCTGGTGGGATCTGCCATCACCCAATCGATGATGCGAAACATACGGCGACCGAGCCAGCTCGCTTCCATGTCCTCAACGGTAGAATCGACGGTGAACGGGACGACCGGTGGGCGGACGGGCAGCGGGGAGCTATAAAGGCCCTCAAATGCGGCAATCGCCCCCAACGATGTGAAGCATCCCGGATAAGGTTGAGCATACATGTTAGGAAGGGCCGGAGCCACTGAGGTGGCACCCCCAGCGTCGCCTTGGGGCGTCGGTGCGGGAACGTCGATCCATCCCGAGAGGCGCACATCTCTGCTCGAGGCGGCGGCGCGTACCTCGTATGCGCCGGGCCATACGCGCCACGCATGATCTTGCACGTCCCAAACGCGAAACGCCTCGTCATCAAGAGCGAATTCGATGCGGTTGGATTCGCCGGGCGACAACACGACCTTCTCAAACGCAATCAGGTGCTGCGGCGGGCAGGGCGATGGAACCACGCCGGGGGCGGGAGCCACATAGAGCTGCACTACCTCGGCGCCGCGGTACGCTCCGGTGTTTTCCACCGTTAGGCGCACGCACCTCTGCGTGAGTTCGAGGTCGCGGTAGGCAAACGACGTATACGACATCCCAAAGCCAAACGGATACGCCGGTTCGATATTCGCCGCGTCGTAATATCGGTATCCCACAAATGGCCCTTCGCGATAGTACACCTCGCGGTCCATGTCGGGATACGTTACTCCCAGCGCGGTGTCTCCCAGACAGATAGGCCAGGTTTCCGCCAGCTTGCCACTGGGGCTGACATCACCCGCAAGGATGTCAACGGCGGCACCGCCGCCCTGGCAGCCCGAGAGGTACATAAGCAGAATTGCAGCAGGCTTGTCGCGCCAGGGCATTTCCATGGGGGCGCCGCCCTGCAGCACCACCACCGTCCGCGGATTCACCGCACACACTCGCTCGATCAGCTCGACCTGACCTTTGGGCATGGTCATGAGTTTGCGATCGAAACCCTCGGATTCGTATCGCGCGGGAAGGCCCGCAACCACGACCGCAACATCCGCGTGCGCTGCGGCCTGCTCCGCATCACGCAGGAGTCGCTCGCTCGTCTCGCCCATAATCGGTTCGTAGCCGTCCGCATAGCGCGCGGCAAAACCCCGTTGCTCCAATCGATACCACAGATTGTCGATGAACTTTGGATTGATGCGCGATGAGCCCGAACCTTGGTAGCGAGGCATGCGGGCAAAGGCACCGATCACCGCCACCGATTGCGAAGTCTCAAGCGGCAGCACGCCCTCGTTTTTAAGGAGCACCGCGCTTTGCGAGGCGGCCTCCCGGGCAAGGTCGGCATGGGATCGATACAACTCCTCATCGGGCAGCGTACTCGCGGGAACGGCGCGGCGTCCTTCATCAACCCTACATGAGAGATGCGCGATATGACCGACCGCCTCCGTTACGTGGCGCTCGTCCAGCTCTCCGGCGTTGACCGCCTCTACCAGGGCGCGCGCGTGATCAGCGCGGGGGCCGGGCATGCACAGGTCGAGACCGGCGCGCACAGAGGAGACGCTCGAGCTCATGGCTCCCCAGTCGCTCACAACTACACCGTCAAACCCCCACTCGCCGCGAAGCACATCCCGCAGAAGCCACTCGTGCTCGGAGCAATACACGCCGTTAAGTTTGTTGTACGCCGTCATGACGCTCCATGGATGCGACCGGCGAATAACGCGCTCGAAGGGCGCCAGATACAGCTCGCGTAACGTACGCTCGTCGATAACGGAATCGGAGACCATGCGTGCGTGCTCCTGGCTATTGCCAGCCAGATGTTTAAGGCATGCGCTGACTCCTTTGCTTTGGATGCCGCACACCATAGCGGCACCCAACTCGCCGGATATCAGGGGATCCTCACTGAAATACTCAAAATTGCGGCCACATAGTGGGTGACGCTTGATGTTCACCCCCGGCCCGAGGACTACGTCGACTCCCTGCCTGCGGGCCTCCTCGCCAATAGCCGCGCCAACACGCCGGACGAGATCGGGGTCGAACGAGCACGCGAGCGCCGAGGCCGTGGGAAAACATGTTGCCTGACGACTTTCGGCAATGCCCAGGTGGTCAGCGTTCCCCTCCTGCTTACGCAGACCGTGCGGACCGTCGGAAAGTACAAGCGACTCGATGCCGCATGCACGCAGTGCGTGCGTACGCCAATGCGATGCGCCGGCCAGCACCCGCGCTTTTTCTTTGAGCGTCATCCCCACGGCCTCCCCCGCGCCTGTCGACCACAGAAACCTTGTACCCACGTATGAACACCCGGCGCGAAAGCGCGCACCCTTTCCCGCGGAGGGCGGGGCCGTCGCCCCCTGGCGACGCTTAAGGCACGAAGGGATGCCGGGTCCGTGCGCAAAATCACCCTCAGGAGCCACGAGGCGCACGGAAATACGCAAATGCGGGGATAATCTCGGGATCTGCAGAGCATATGCGGTTCCCAGGATGAAAAACATGCAGGTCAGGGAATTGATGCATTTCTCCTATACTTCCACCTTCGCCTTTTATCCCCGCATTTGTGCATTTCGGCGGGGGGGGGCGGGCACGCCACCCACCAGAAAGGCCCCTTTACGGGGCCTTTCTGGTGAAGTGCGCTGTGTCAAACGGGACTACTCGTCCATCGTGTCCTCAAGTGGCTCGCTGCCGGATCCGATGTCCACGCGGACCTCGCTGCCGGGAGCCTCGGCATCCGTCTCGCCTTCGGCCACCAAGTCGGATGAATCCCCGCCCTCTGTCTCGTCGGAATCCTCGGCCTCCTTCTTGGCGCTCGTCATGCGAGCCACAGCCGTCACGCGGTCGCCGTCATCCACGCTCATCATCTTCACTCCCTGTGTGGCACGACCGGTCTGGGAAATCTCGGCGGTCTTGACGCGAATGACCGTCGCGCCCTCGGTAATGATAAAGAGCTCATGCTGCGGACCCACGACCTTCATGGCCGCCAGTGCGCCCTTGCGCTCGGTCATCTGAATCGTGTAGACGCCTTGTCCGCCGCGGTTTTGCTCCGGGTAGTCGGAAACCGGGGTGCGCTTGCCGTAACCGCGCTCGGTGATCACGAAAAGCTCGCCCTGGCCGCTGGTGATCTCCATGCCCAGAACCTCGGCGTCGCCCTTCATGCTGATACCGCGCACGCCGCTCGTGTCGCGGCCAGTGGCGCGCACCTGGTCCTCGCAGAACATGATGGCCTTACCGGCGGTGGTCGCCATGATGATCTTGTCGCCAGGCTTCACGCGGCGCACGCCCAGCAGGCGGTCACCGCTCTTGATGTTGATGGCGATAATGCCGTCGCGGCGGGAACGGTCGTAGGCCGCCATAGCCGTCTTCTTTACCATGCCACCCGCCGTGGCGAACATGAGGTACTCGTCCTCAGGGAACTCGCGGCAAGAAATGACAGAAGCGATCTTCTCGCCGTCCTCAAACGGCAGTAGATTCACGATAGCGGTGCCGCGCGCCTGACGCGTGCCCTCGGGCAGCTCGTGCACCTTGAGGCGGTACACCTTGCCACGCGTGGAGAAGAACAGCACGTACTCATGGGTGCTGGCGATGAACATCTCGTCGATGACGTCGTCTTCCTTGAGGCTCACTCCCGAGACGCCCTTGCCGCCGCGTTTCTGCGCGCGATACGCGGCCACCGGGATGCGCTTGACGTAACCGGTGTGGGTGATGGTGACGACCATGTCCTCGTCGGCGATGAGGTCCTCGACATTCAGGTCCTTCTCGGCACCGGTGATCTGGGTGCGGCGCTTGTCGCCGAACTTGCGGGCGATCTCGCGCATCTCTTCCTTGATCACGCCGAGGATCTTCTCTTCGTGCGCGAGCAGGTCCTCGTAGTAGGCGATGGCGCGGCGCAGGCCGGCGAGCTCTTCCTCGATCTTGTCGCGTTCCAGGCCGGTGAGACGGCGGAGCTTCATCTCGAGGATGGCCGTGGTCTGCTCGGGCGTGAAGCCGAAGCGCTCGATGAGGCGCGCGGAGGCCTCCGCGTCCGTCTGCGAGGAGCGGATGATGGAGATGACCTCGTCGATGTGGTCGAGCGCGATGAGGTAGCCCTCGAGAATGTGAGCGCGGGCCTGGGCCTTCTTGAGGTCGAACCGGGTGCGGCGGGTCACGACGTCGACCTGGTGGTCGATGTAGTGCGAGAGCATCTCACGCAGCGACAGGCACTTGGGCACGCCGTTCACGAGCGCAAGGTTGTTTGCGCCGAAGGTCGTCTGCAGGGAGGTGTACTTGTACAGGTTGTTGAGCACGACCTGCGGGATGACGCCCTTCTTGAGCTCGATGACGAGGCGCAGGCCCTTTTGCGTGGACTCATCGCGCATATCGGAAATGCCCTCGATGCGCTTCTCGTTGACGAGGCTCGCGATCTTCTCCTGCAAGGTGCCCTTGTTCACCATGTACGGAATCTCGGTGAAAACGAGGCGACTGCGGCCGGTCTTGGTGGACTCCACATGTGCCTTGGCGCGCACCGTGATGGAGCCGCGTCCGGTCTCGTAGGACTGACGGATGCCGTCGGTACCCATGATGAGGGCGCCGGTGGGGAAGTCGGGGCCGGGCATGATCTGCATGAGCTCGTCGACCGTCGCGTCGGGATGGTCGATAAGGTAGCAGGTCGCCTCGACGGCCTCGTTCAAATTGTGCGGTGCGATGTTGGTCGCCATGCCGACCGCGATGCCCTGACTGCCGTTGACCAGCAAGTTGGGGAAGCGCGCGGGCAGGGCGGTGGGCTCAGCGAGGGACTCATCGTAGTTGGGCTGCCAGTCGACCGTATCCTTCTGCAAGTCGCGTAGGAGCTCCATGGCGGGCTTTGCCAGGCGGGACTCGGTATAACGCATGGCCGCCGCGCCGTCGCCGTCGATGTTGCCGAAATTGCCGTGACCGTCGATGAGCGGCGTGCGCATGGAGAACCACTGGGCAAGGCGAACCATCGTGTCGTAAACCGCGGAGTCGCCGTGCGGGTGGTACTTACCGATAACTTCGCCGACCGTCCACGCGGACTTCTTGTGTGGGCGGTTGGGGAAGATGCCGCTCTCGTTCATCGCGTACAGGATGCGGCGATGGACCGGCTTGAGCCCATCGCGCACATCGGGCAGAGCACGGGCGGTAATGACCGACATGGAGTACTCGATGAAGGACTGCTTCATCTCGCGGCCGAACTCGCTGATCTGCAGGGAGCCGCCGTTAACATCGGTGCCGGCGTCCTCGCCGCGGTCGTTGGCGCCAAAGCTCTCCTCGAGCTCCTCGTCGTCGCCCTCTTCCTCGTCGGAGTCGGCATCGGGGTCGTATCCGCCGTCCTCGTCCTCGTTCGCGCGGGCGAGCAGGCGCTTGAGGTCCTCGGGCATGCCCTCGGATGCGCCTTCGAACTCGCGCTCGTCGTTGTTCATATCGTCAGCCACGTGTCCTCCTTAAGCGTCCAAGAATCGAGCATCATGAGCATGCTTTTCGATGTATTCGCGGCGGTACCCGACCTCAGAGCCCATGAGCTCGCGCACGGCGCGGTCGGCCACCACGGCGTCCTCGATGGTGACGCGCTGCAGGATGCGGGTCTTGGGGTCCATCGTGGTGCTCGCCAGCTGCTTGGGGTCCATCTCGCCGAGGCCCTTGTAGCGCTGGACGGTGTAGCCCTTGCGCTTTTTGGTGACCTTTCCGTTTGCCTGCTCGTCATCGCCCTCGTCGGGGTTGAGGCCGAGCGCGGCGATGGACTCGCGCAGAATCTCGTCCTCAGCCTGGCGTCCGTTGGGGTACACGTAGTGGATTTTGTTGCGGACCTTGATGCCGAAGATCGGCGGGCAGGCGACGTACACGTAGCCGGCATCGATGAGCGGGCGCATGTATTTGTAGAAGAACGTGAGCAGCAGGATGCGGATGTGCGCGCCGTCGACGTCGGCGTCGGTCATGATGATGATCTTGTGGTAGCGCGCCTTGGTGATGTCGAAGTCCCCGCCATCGCCGTTGCCGGTGGTCACGCCACAACCAATGGCGGTGATGAGGGACTGGATGGTATCACTCGAGAACGCGCGGTGGTCACCCACGCGCTCGACGTTCAGAATCTTGCCGCGCAGGGGCAGGATCGCTTGGATGTCTCGGCGGCGGCCGTCCTTGGCTGAGCCGCCCGCCGAGTCGCCCTCGACGATGAAGAGCTCGGTCAACTCAGCGTCACGCACCGAGCAGTCGGCGAGCTTGCCGGGCAGGCTCGCGGTCTCGAGCAGGGATTTGCGGCGCGTGGCCTCGCGGGCCTTGCGGGCGGCGTTGCGGGCCTTGCTCGCCTGCTGCGCCTTCTTGATAATCTCGCGCGCCTGCTTGGGGTGTTCTTCCATGTAATCGGTGAACTGCTCGGCCACGATCTTGCGAACGAGGGTGCGCATGAAGGAGCTGCCGAGCTTCGCCTTGGTCTGGCCCTCGAACTGGGGGTCGGCCAGTTTGACGGAGACCACAGCGGTAAGACCCTCGCGAACATCGTCGCCGGTAAGGTTGGCATCCTTCTCCCTGAGGATGTTGTTCTTACGTGCATAATCGTTGATCACGCTGGTGAGGGCGGTGCGGAAGCCCTCCATATGCATGCCGCCCTCGGGCGTGTTGATGTCATTCGCGAAGCTCATGACGGTCTCGGAGTACGAGGTGTTCCACTGCATCGCGATCTCGACCTCACCGGTCTTCTCCACCGGGGCGTCGGGCTCAGAGGCGCCGGAAAGGTAGATGGGGTTCTTGAGACCGTCGGGCACGGTTTTGCCGTCGTTCAGGTACTTGACGAAGTCGATAATGCCGCCGGCGTAGCAGAACTCGTCCACCTGGGGGGTCGACGCGCGTTCGTCTTTAAGGACGATCTTGAGGTTCTTGTTGAGGAACGCCGTCTCCTGCAGGCGATCACGCAGGGTGTCGTAGTTGTAGACGGTGGTCTCGAAGATCTCCTCGTCGGGCCAGAAGGTGGTGGTGGTGCCCGTGGTGTCGCAGGTGCCGATCTCGCGCATCTTCTGGGTGGTCTTGCCGCGGCTGAACTCCATCTCGTAGATCTTGCCGTCGCGACGAACCCGAACGTTCATCTTCTTAGAGAGCGCGTTGACGACGGAGACGCCGACGCCGTGCAGGCCGCCGGAGACCTTGTAGGCAGCGTTGTCGAACTTGCCGCCGGCGTGCAGGATCGTCATGACGACCTCGAGCGTCGGAATCTTTTTGACCGGGTGCTCGGCGACAGGAATGCCGCGGCCGTTGTCCACAACGGTGATGGAGTTGTCGGGATGCACCGTAACCTCGATGGTGGTGCAGAAGCCGGCCATGGCCTCGTCCACCGAATTGTCCACGATTTCCCACACCAGATGGTGCAAACCGCTCACCGAGGTCGAACCGATGTACATGCCTGGGCGCTTGCGGACGGCCTCGAGGCCCTCGAGGATCTTAATCTCGCCCGCGCCGTATTCGTTCTGATCCGCCACGTAATCTCCCTCTATGCTGTGAAGTATGGCTAACCTTTACAGTTTATCGCATGAACCAATGGCAAAACGCGATATCGATCACATCACAAATACCCCTGGAAGCCAATGAGGGCTCATTTAGGGCGATAGAGGGCTCTTCTGCGTCCTTCCCGCCTCCTCATGAGAGAAGTGCGCTCAAGGGCGATGTGTCGGCTTGAACCCAAGAGTCTCAGGGGCCTTGCTCGGAGGTCCCATGCGCTATGCGCGCTCAAACCCCGGACGCGACGTCTTGACCACGATGTTGCCCACGGCGCCGCCCAAGCGCTCCATACGCGCGCGGATGATCTCGCGCATCATGCTCAGCTCTTGCGTCCAGGAGGCGCCGTCCGTGTACACCACGAGCTCGTCCCGTTCGGGCACGTAATGCAGACCGGTCACGTGCTTGCCCTCGCGGGAGTTGGCGCACACCTGATTCCAGGCATGATAGACCTCATGCCGACGCTCCGCCTGCCGAAACTGCTGCCGGCGCTCGGGGGTCGCGCCGTCGAACAGACGGCTGCGTTCGGAATTGATAAAGTCCCCTAATCCGGCTGTGGCGTTAAGGCGCCCCTTCTCGGTCACACGACCCATCCGCTCCTCCTTCTGCAGGTCCGCGCCAAGCTCGCGCGCCAAGGGGGAACACACCCCCTGGCACGCGGATACTCATCAATCGATGGACCCCACGCGTACGACCTTTGCGCCGCCGAGCACCTCGTCCGAAAAATACCCGAGGTTCGTCGTGGTAATGACCGTTTGGACCTCCTGTGCCACGAATCCCATGATGGCCTCGCGGCGCGTGGCATCCAGCTCGCTCATCACGTCATCCAGCAGCAACAGGGGCGGGCGGCCCAAGATATCGCGCGTCACCTCCACCTCGGCGATCTTCCATGCAAGCACGATGGATCGCTGCTGGCCTTGGCTCCCAAAGTCGCGCGCCGAGCGCCCATCTATGGTGAAGGATATCTCGTCGCGGTGCGGGCCCACGAGCGTGAGCCCCCGGCGCACCTCGTCCGTGCGGCGCTCGTGGAGTGCCCCTAGGAACTGGCTGGATATCTCCTCGCGTCCCTCCCCCAGCTCACCTATCGTGGACTCGTAGGCCACATCCGGCTCCTCATGCGGGGCGATGACGCGATAGACGTCAACAAAATGCATTCGAATGCGCGCGAGCAAGGCGCGCCGATGCATGAGAAGCTGAGCTCCCGTCGCCGCCAGGGATTCGTCCCACGCCTCAAGCAGCTCCGGTGCGGGACAATCGCGCAACAGGCTGTTGCGTTGCTCGACCGTGCGCTCATATGCCGAGAGCAGCTTGGCGTACTGAGCATTCAGCTGGACACCAAAGGAATCGAGGGCGGCGCGGCGAACCGAGGCCGAGCGTTTGACCATGTCGAGGTCATCCGGGCAAAACAGCACGCTCGGCAAAACGCCGCGCACTCCGGCGGCGGTGGTGCGCTTGCCGTTACGGGTGAATGCGCGCTTGCCATCCGCGAGCTCAAGCCCCATCTCGAGTGCTCTTCCGTCACCCGCAAGCGAGAGCCGAGCGCGGCCCGTCGATGCGCCCGCGCGCAGCAGCTCGGATGGAGACGGCTTGCGGAACGACGAGCCGGCAGTGAGTAGCTGCAGCCCTTCAACGAGATTGGTCTTTCCCACGGCATTGCGGCCCACCAGTACCGTCACATGCGGGCTGAGCGACAACACGTGCTCATCGAAGCTACGGTAATTGACAACGGAGAGCTCCGTCGCGGTGATGCTCATAGAACGAAAAACCTCAGATGGTCGGGATGGCGAAGGGATCGGGGATGTGGTGCGGTTGGTGCAGCTGGGGACGTACCACGACAACATAACAACACGCCGGGTGGACGCAACGGGCACGCGCGGTCGGCGGGCGCGGCGCACTCGGCCGCCGACCCGCGACGGCGCTAAATACGCACCGGCATGACGAGGTACAGGTAGTTGATCTTGTCATACGACTTGAACACACCTGCTTGGTTATAGCTCTGCAGCTCAAGCGTGATTTCCTTTTCGTGCGATAGAACGTTCAGGCAACCAAAGATGTAGTGGTAGTTGAACGCGATGACGCCCGATACGCCCTCCGCCTCGACCTCGACGGTGGCGGTGGCGGCGTCCTGGTCGTTGGAAATCGCGGAAAGCACCATGGTGCCCGTCTCCGCGGAGATATCGAACTTGACCGCGGAGTTCGCCTGGGCGACAGTCGAAACGCGCTTGAGCGCCGAACTAAGGGCGGCAACGTCGATTTTGACCGTTGTGGCGCAGGCGGCGGGGAGGAGGGCTTTGTAATTGGGGTACGTGCCCTCGATACGACGGGCGACGTAGGTGGTGTTGCCCGCCACGAAGACGACCTGCGTATCGGTCGAGCCGATGAGGATCGAGCCCTGGCCGCCGGTGATGGCCAGCGCGTCGTTAAAAGCGTCGGCGGGGACGTTCAGCTCGAAGCTGCCCTCCAGCGTAGAAGTCTCCACCTGCGTGTCGCACACGGCAAGGCGGTACGAGTCGGTGGCAACCAGGCGAATCGTGTTGTTTTCAACCGTCATGTAGACGCCGTTGAGCACGGGGCGATTCTTGTCGGTCGAGGTGACGCGCCACACGCGAGAGACCATTTCGCTCAAGATGTTCGCGGGGAGCTCGACGGAGCGCTCGAGGGCGAACGTTGGGAACTCGGGGAAATCGCCGGCGTCGAGCGTGTTCAGTCGGAACGTAGAGCGCTCGCACGTAATGCTCACCTGGTGTTCGGCCACATCGAAGGATACGGGCGCATCGGGTAGGGTCTTGCAGATGTTCGAGAGCATCTTGCATGGAATGACGACCTGCCCCTCTTCGTCCACACGCGCGGCGATGCGATGACGGATCGAGATGGTGTAGTTGGACGTCTGGAATTCGAGGACGCCGTCTGCTGCGCGCACGAGCACGCCGGAGAGGATGGGGAGGGTCGATGAGGGCGCAATGCCCTTCATGACGACGGCGATGGCATCAGAGAGCGCAGATTGACTGACCGTGAACTTCATCTCTTTTTATTCCTCTCTTAAATATATATAAGTAACAACAGTAATAACCCGGTGGATGGTGTGGACTACGCTTGTTTGCCCAGTTACACCCATTGATTTCTCTCAACAATCCATTGTAGACAACCGTTGAGTTTTGCCCATCGTGAGTCGACCCATATTTTTCTCAACATGGACGGCCGCGTTGTCCCCAACTTCTACCCCCACCTTCCAACAGGTTTTCCACAGGTGTCTTCTACGATTTGAGCATGATCGTGTTCTTGAGGTTTTGGACGTCTTCGTAGATCCGCCGGTCCTCGCGCATCTTGTTTTCCACGACCTTGAGCGAGTTGAGTACGGTTGAATGGTCGCGACCGCCGAACTCGGATCCGATGGCCGGTGTGGTCATCTCGCACAAGTTGTTGGCGAGATAGACCGCGACATGACGCGCGAAGGCGATGGTCGCGGTGCGCCGGGGACCTATCAGCTCCTCGTGGCTCACGTGGTAGAACTCCTCGACCACCCGCTGGACCATATCGATATGGATGATCTTGCGCGCGGTGTTGAAGTAGGTCTTTGCCGTCTCATCGATATCCGACGCCGAGAGTTCGAGCCCTGCCGCCTCGCGCTCGGCAGCGAGCCCCGCGCAGCGTTCGCAGAAACTTTCGAGGTTGCGGATGTTGTTGCCCGAGATCTCCGCCATGTGGCGCAGATGCTCGTCAGTGAGGTGCCCCTCGTGTTCGGGTAGCATTGACAGCAGGGACGTGTCGACGTTGAGTCCGTCGAGATTGCCCGAGCCGTTGATGATGTTCTCGTAATAGCGTTTGAGGATGACGTACTTCATCTCAAATCCCGGCTCGGAGACGAGGCACAGCATGCCACGGCTAAAACGGCTGGTGAGACGTTCGTCCATGGCGAGGTCCTTGGGCGCGCGATCCGATGCGAACGCGACCTTTTTGCCATCGCGGATGAAGCTGTCGACGAGTTGGAAGAAGAACTCGACCGACGCCTGCTTGCCCACGATGTTCTGCACGTCATCGATGATGAGGATGTCCGCATCGCGATACTCGCGCATGATGAGGCTGCCCGGACCTCTTTGCCCGCCGAGTTCGTTCATGTAGTCGTCGAGATATGCTTGGGAATTCGCGTATTTGACGCGGATATAGGGTTTTTCCTTGGCAAGGTAATTGCGCACGGCGAAGAGCAGGTGAGTCTTTCCAAGACCCGAGTTGCCGTAGATGAACAGCGAGGGGCATTGCCCAGGCTCCTCGGCAAACGCCGCGAAGCGCATGGCGCTGTTGAAGGCATGACGGTTCTCGTCGCCCGCGACAAAGCTGTCGAACGTGTATTTGGCGTTGATGTCGCCCGCCGGGCCCCTGCCTGGCTGGGAGCCGTCCCCCGCCGCCGCGCGCACCATCGTGGGGTTGTTTCCGCGCGCGGCGGCTTCTCCTGTGGAGGGCTTCTCTGCACCTGGGTCGCCCGCGCGCATCTCCTGCATCATGCGGCGGAAGGTGTCGGGGGACACGGTGTTCACCACGCTGATGCCCGATCGGCCGGTCTCGCCGCCCGTGGGAGTCGAGACCGCTGCGTCGAGGGGGTGGGTCGCGGCTGGCACGCTCTCTTGGGGAGCCGCGCCGTTCTCGTTGGAGGGGAGGGGATCCTCCCTGCGCATGCTTTTGGTATCTGCGAGTATGCTCGCGAGGGGAGGCTCCGCCTGTCGGCGTGAGGCCTCCCGCACACTTGCTGCGGTGGCCCTCGATTCTCCAGCGGCACCTCGTCCGTCGACGACGACCTCAAGCCTCATGGGCATGAAGGAGATCTCCTCGAGGTACGCTTCGATAGACTCGCGCTGTTTAACGAGGTAGGTACAGGCGAACCGGCTTGGCACCTGCACGGTGAGGGACTCGTCGTCGAATGCGACGGCCTGACACTGTTCCAGCATATGTATGAGGCGCGGCTCGCGCTCGTCGCGCCGGCAAAACTCGATGACGTCATCGAGGAGTATGCGCGCTTCGTTATCCATCTTCCCCATTCCTCATCTCTGCATCGAGGGGCGGTCCAACCGTCGTGCGTGGGCTATTGTTGCTGCGCCCATCCTTGACCCAATTCGGTGAGCACGTATTTCTGACCACGTTTATATATGAGCCCCGTCCCCGAGAGGGTGTCGAGCTCGCGCGACCACGTTGCATCTGAATTTCCGTAGGTGCGTGTGAGGTCGGTTGGGCCTCCCTTGCCGTTTTGTGCGATATAACGCAGAGCAAGGGCCCCACGCTCGCTCACATATGGTCTTGGTGCGAGCGAGGGCTGCTGCTCGCCGGGTATGGCATTCGTCGGCATGCCCGGCGTTGGCATTGCTACGGGCATGGCCGCGCCGGGCATGGCTGTCCCGGGTGCCATCGACGCGGGCGCCGTCTCTGCGCCGCCGGTCATGCCGCCGAGATTGGGCATTCCCATCATCTGCCCGCCCATCATCGCTTGATGCGACTGCTGCCCCAGTTGCCCCATCTGCATTGGGTATCCTTGCGGGATACCGCCGTATGGCTGTGTCATGCCGTACGGATTGCCATATGCCGGGTAACCCACACCCGCCCCCGGCGTCCATGGATACCCTTGTGGGTACGGCGGGGCCATCGTCCCCATGGATATCGCCCGCGGATCGGTTTCCGCCTGCATTCCCGTTCCCCAGTTCGGATTCGGACTTGTTTGCGCCCCCACGGCCCCGAATCCACTTGGCTGCGCGCCCGCCTGCATGGGTACCTCATCATGGTGCCCACTGCGCACGGCTGCTCCACGTGAAACGGCCCGCTCGATCTCCTCAACACGCACGGGATTCACGCTCACCGTGACCACCGTCCCCGCGCCCAGGTTATCTTCCACCGAGATGGCGCCCCCGGCGGCCTCGACATATTGCTGCACCATGGGGAGTCCCGCGCCGGTTCCTCGGATGTATCGCTTTTTAAATCGATCCGCACTCGTCACGCCGAATTCAAACGCGCGCTCCTTGTCGTCGATGCCGGGGCCCTGATCCGCAAAGCGAATCGTGTCGCCGTTGTCCAATATGGAAATGACCGGCTCGCTGAACTGCGCGTGTATGAAGTTTTCCACAAGTTCGCGGATGATCATGAGCGAGAGGTGACCGCCCTGTTCCTTCATGGTGCGATGGACGGTGTTGGTCACATCTTCCAGGTACGTACGTACATCCGCCTGTTCGACTACGATGACGCGCGGTGTGGACAACATGTCGTCGTACACCGAGATTCGCGTCGTGTATGCAGATTGCGACCGCTCCGTCGCCCCCGTTGAGGCGCCGCTACGGTTGGCTTCCTGTATTGGCGCTGCTCCCGTGAGGTGGGTGTTGTCCGGAGCCGGATCGCCGGAATCCACAAATGGGTAGAAGTCTTCTGACATGGTGCGTTCTTTCTACGTTTGCCGTGAACCTAGGATAGCAGGTCACGTTGGAAGCTTTCAAAACTTTTCAACAAGTTTTCCCATTGTGTTGAAAAGTGTTGGAAAGAACTGAAAAGTTATCCACATACTGCTAACAACCTGTTGATAAGTGCATGAAAAGTTATGAAAGAAACGGTTCGTGACGGGAGGCGCCAATGCCCTTGATCGCGCACCTTCGAAAAGTATGCGTATTTCATGGTTGCGAGATTGACATTCCCGCACCATATTCCCTACAATCTCTTAGCTCACGCGTATATTTTTCGAGTAGTCGAAACGCACCAGGAGGATGTTAACCATGAAGCGTACTTACCAGCCGAACAAGCGCAAGCGCGCCAAGACCCACGGCTTCCGCGCCCGTATGGCCACCAAGGCCGGTCGCGCCGTTCTCGCCCGTCGTCGCGCTAAGGGCCGCAAGCGTCTCACGGTGAGCGACAACTAAGCTCTCATGCAGACCATCAAGTCCCATCAGGACTTTGAGCGGGTGTTTACTCAGGGGAAGCGGCTCAACCATCCTCTGATTCGCATGGTTATATGTGATTGTGTCAGCGAAGGCGATCCGGCTCGGGTCGCCTTCGCTGCTGCCAAAAGGTTGGGAAATGCCGTGGTCCGCAACCGCTCCAAGCGTGTGCTGCGAGAAGCCGCGCGTTCCTGTGAGCTGCCCATCGAGGGCCACGAGATTATCCTCTTCGCGACGCCCCGCACTCGTACCGCTTCTCCTGAGGAGATGCGGCTGGCTCTGCTCGCTCTTTTGCGTCGGGCTCACGTTGTCCACAACAACTGAGCAGGATGTGGAGTACGGGGATGTTCAAGCGCTTTTGCCTTGCCGCGATTCGCGGGTACCAGCGGTATATTTCGCCCCTTTTACCCGATGCGTGTATATACATCCCCACCTGTTCTCAGTATGCTGTTGAGGCAATAGAGAAATATGGCGTGGTCAAAGGCTGTTGGCTGGGTGTGCGGCGTATTTTGCGCTGTCATCCGTTTCATGCCGGCGGGTATGACCCCGTGCCGTAAGTATTGGTTCCTACTGTAAGGATTATTGGTATGTGGGACTGGATTGTTCAGATTCTCTTCCAGGCGCTTCAGCTCATACAGGGCTTTGCGGGCGACTGGGGTCTTTCCATCATCATCTTGGTGGTGATTATTCGCCTCGCTTTGACGCCCATGATGCTCAAGTCGACCAAATCGACCGCTCGTATGCAGGTGCTGCAGCCTAAGCTCATGGAGATTCAAGAGCGCTACGCGGACGATCCCCAGCGGCAGGCAGAGGAGATGCAGAAGTTCTACTCTGAGAACAAGTTCAACCCCTTTGGCGGGTGCCTGCCCCTGCTCATCCAGATGCCGATCCTGATCGCGTTATTCAACCTCCTGCGCGACCTCGGTCATTACTTCCCCAGTGCTGCTGAGCAGGGCTTCTCCTTTTTCAACATCCTGCCCAACCTCGTCATGTCTCCCTCCCAGGCCTTTGCTGGTGGGTTTGCCGAGGCTCTGCCGTACCTGCTCGCCCTGATCCTGTTCGGTCTGCTGACGTTCATCCCGCAGCTGTACATGACGCGCAACCAGACGGGCGCCCAGGCGCAGAGCACCAAGATGATGATGGTCGTCATGACCGTTATGATGCTCTTCATGGGCTGGGGTCTTCCCGCCGGCGTCCTGTTGTACTATGACGTTTCCTCCGCATGGCAGGTCATCCAGCAGATCTTCGTCACCCAGAAGGTCATCGAGAAGGCTAAGGCCGAGGAGGAGGAGCGCATGGTGAACGCTCCCATCGAGGTCGATGTGGTTCGTCGCGAGCACAGGAAGCGCCCCCATAAAAGCCGCTAATGTCGCTAGCTCACGTAGCGGATTGTAATCTTATTTAGGTACCAAACTATGGAGAAGATCATGGCTGACGAACTTGTTGAAGAGATTATCGACGAGGCTGTAGAGTCTGCTGATGAGCAGATTGTCGGCCAGTATCCCGAGATTGCCGTCCATTATAAAGAAGGCGTCGCCTTAACTGATGAAGAGCTCGACACCATTGCCGATGTCGCCATTTCCGTGGTGCGCTCCATCCTTTCTCATTTCGATGCGGAAGGGTCTTCCATTGACGAGTACGAAGGTGATGAGGGTGAGCTCATTCTGGATATTACTGCCCCCGACTTAGCTGTCCTGATTGGCCGCCATGGTCGCACGCTTGAATCTCTTCAGACGCTTGTCTCCCTGCTTGTGAGTCGTAAGCTTGGATTCCGTTATCCGGTGTCTATTGACGTTGAGGGTTACAAGAGTCGACGCCACGACAAGGTTGTGAGCATGGCAAAGAACGCTGTCTCTCGTGCTGTTTCTCAGGGTCGTTCGGTTAACCTTCCTCCTATGTCGGCATATGAACGCCGTCTTGTTCACATCGCTCTTCGTGAAGACGATCGCATTGATACTCACTCCGAAGGTGTGGAACCTGAGCGTCGCGTGGTCATTACGCTTCGATAAGCTTCAAGGTATTTGCTTGCGAAAGGGCACCTTCGGGTGCCCTTTTCTTATGACTGAACTTCTTGATACACTAACCTCAGTCATTTTGATTGGATGGTGTCTATGTCGCAAGAGACGTCTCGCAGGATTCAACTACATGCACTCGGTGAATCCGAGGAGCAAATTTCAAACCTCGTAAATGAGCTTATCTCCTACTGTTTAGAGCTTGATATTGAGGTCAGTAGGGACGAAGCGGAAATGTGTATCAAGCATCTACTCATGGTCAATCAGGTCAATGAGTATATGAATCTCACAAGGATTCAAGATATTCACGATGCCTTGATTCTGCATATCGTCGATTCCCTTGCCCTTACCAGGGATCTGCCCATTGAACCGGAAAGATTCTTGGATATTGGTACCGGCGCCGGCTTCCCTGGTATTCCGTTCTGTGTTTACACCGGCTGTGATGGTGTGTTACTCGACTCGGTTGGCAAGAAGGTTCAAGCCGTTCAGGCATTTATAGAGGAACTTGGATTAGAAGGTGTCGAGGCTGTTCACGATCGCTGCGAATCATATGCTACCGCGCATCACCACGCTTTCGATATCGTCCTTGCGCGCGCAGTTGGACAGATGAATCTCATTGTTGAATATGCCACTCCATTTCTTGAAGAAGATGGCTATTTGATTGTTGCAAAGGCAAACCCCTCCAAAGATGAATGTCATATTGCAGATCAAACAGCTTCGATATGTGGATTGGAACTCATTGGTTCCGATGAGTTCGAGTTGCCTCGTGGGTTGGGTCATCGCACAGTGTTTCTTTACCAGAAAGTCTCGAATCCAAAGATTCATCTCCCTCGACCTGTTGGTCTTGCTAAGAAACAGCCCTTGGTTTCTTAGTCTCTTTTCCAATTCATGTCTGTTTTATTGTAACCACCTCATGTTTGGGGGTGGTTATTTCTTTATTCGTCTTGTCTTTTACGTTATGCGTTTCTAGTTTTGAGTTATGTTCGAAGTGTTGGTTATTGTGTTTTCCAACTGAACCAATCTAAATAGATCATCCATTCATGTCGAGAATGCTATTAAAAGAAGAAACAGGTATTGAAGGGTAACACAATCGCGTTTACCCTCAGTCTCCCGATCTTGTTTCACGTGAAACTGTGATTCATCTGGCTTGATGTAATGCAGATGATTGTTAAATTTCTAGCTAGTTCATGGCTGTTTGTTTCTTAAGAGATCTAATCCTCTGGCAACTAAGCATATAAGTACTATGTTCAAAACAATCACGAAGCATCGGTATTCAGTGCGCAAATAGTGTTCGCTCAATTGGAATGGAAATTTCATTATTGATATCCCAATGTGAAGCCATAAGCAGCTTGAATTGACGGCATAGGTGAATTTAAAAACAAGATATCTCTTACTAGCTGTTTCACGTGAAACATATTAAGATTGTTAATGAGTTATATCGTTGGGACAAAAGGACGTTGTTGTGTCCGCAATGTTTCACGTGAAACTTGATCCCTATGGGAGTAATGCAGCATACATATTGAAGATCCAGGAGGGAATGTGGGATTTCGCGACGTTAAGCGCTCGAAAAGTGCTAAGCCATTGCACACAATTGCAATAATCAATCAAAAAGGTGGCGTCGGAAAATCGACAACAACGGTAAATCTTGCAGCAGCATTAGGAAAGCAGGGACGTAAGGTTCTGATTGTCGACTTTGATCCACAAGGTAACAGTACGAGCGGAATCGGAGTCGATAAAGAGGAACTTTCGCAATGCATCTACGATGCGCTCCTGCATGATGTTCCCGCAGAACAACTCATTCACGATACGGTTAGTGAACGGGTATTCATCATTCCGGCAACTATTCAACTTGCCGGTGCCGAAATTGAGCTCGTTTCTGCTATGGCCAGAGAGACACGTCTGAAAGATCTTCTGGATCCCGTTAAAGAGGAATTCGATTTTATCCTCATAGATTGTCCACCCTCACTTGGCTTGTTAACGATTAATGCACTTGCTGCCGCAGACAGTGTACTCATTCCGATTCAATGCGAGTATTACGCACTTGAAGGCGTAACGAAACTCTTGGAGTCGATGCGTATGGTTAAAGGTCGCATTAATAAAGACCTTGATACCTATGGTGTGCTAATGACCATGTATGACTCGCGAACTTCTTTGTCGAATCAGGTCGTTGAGGAAGTACAGAACTATTTTGGAGATACCGCCTTCAAAACCTGCATTCCTCGTTCTGTAAAGGTGTCTGAGGCTCCTTCGTACGGTATGCCTGTGATTGAGTACGCGCCACATAACAAGGGCGCAATTGCCTATATGGATCTGGCTAAAGAGGTGATTCGTCGTGCCTAGTCCAAAGAAAAAGCCCGCGCTCGGACGTGGTCTGGGTTCTCTTATGGGGGAAGCTCAGTCTGAGACTGGATTTGCAGCCCCTGAGACGGAGATGCCGTTGGAGCAGATCGTTCCAAACCCCAATCAGCCACGAACTCATTTCAATGAATCTGAACTCGAGGAGTTGAGTGAGTCAATTCGCGAGAATGGTGTCCTGCAACCGCTCCTCGTGCGAAAGAATGGCTCTAAATATGAGATTATTGCCGGTGAACGTCGGTATCAGGCCTCGAAGATAGCGGGACTCGAAAAAGTTCCGGTTATTGTTAGGGACGTTGACGATCAGAAGATGCTCGAACTTGCGTTGATCGAAAATCTTCAGAGATCCGATCTTAACCCCATAGAAGAGGCAAAGGGTTACAAGCGGCTCATCAAGGCGAGTGGAATGACACAGGAGGCTCTCTCGAAAGCTGTCTCTAAGTCTCGTTCAGCGATAACGAATTCACTTCGTCTCCTTGACCTTCCAGAGTCGGTCCAGCAGATGATGTACGAGGGTAAGCTGACTGCTGGTCATGCGCGCGCCATTCTTGCTGTTCCCTTTGAGGATGCAAGGATTAAGCTTGCTGAAAAAGTTATTGCTGAAGGTTTGTCAGTTCGTGCGACTGAAAACCTTGCTCCGTTATTTTCAGTCGGAGATTCGCCGCGTGCACCTCGTCCGGTCACACCGCAGTCGTATAAAAAGGCAGCGCGTGTGCTGCGGCAGATCTTCAATACCAATGTTAAGGTGCGCGCGACACGGGGTAAGAATAAGATTGAAATCGAGTTCAAGGATGAGGATGACCTGCAACGCATCCTTGAATCTATGGTCGATGTAAATAATGATTGAGGTAAACGATGAGCAGGGCATCTGAGATTGCTTTAACTTCGTTGGCAGTGGGGCTTGGAGCTGTTGCTGGATTCATTGTTGTGACGCGGCCCGAGTCCATCGAACGAATGAAAAATGGTGTGACCGATATCTTCTCAACTTCGAAAAAGAAGGTAGACGAGATGTCGGAAGAAGTTGCTCTGCGAACAGCACGGTTGACCAAGAATCCTCAAGTCAATCAGGACTGGGTGGAAAGACAGTGGGAGTCAATAGGTTATTAGGTACCTAACAATAAGTAGGTGTGAATACTCGGGAAGACACCTCAATGCTTTTGATCCACCCAATGCTAAGCATTAGCCTCAGGCTTTGAATAACACCTCCTTCATGTGGGTTGATGAGAGAGATATAAACATAGGGGTCGCGAACACAATTCGCGACCCCTACTTCGTTTCATGTGAAACACATCACCCGTGGATTGATGGTCTCCCCTGGGTGGTGCCTCCTGTTCGCCCCATAGGAAGCGCTCTTGGACAGTTCTCCCGGCTGGTCCCTTGAGTAACTACCTGGACGACGTCTCCTTGGCAGTGTCCCCTACTGAACGCGGAAGCGGCGCTGCTTGAGCTGGCCGCACGCGGCATCGATATCGCTGCCGCGAGAATTTCGAATAGTCGTCTCGACGCCGTGCATGGTTAAGCGGCGCTGCAGCGTTTCGACCTTCTCGATGGGAGAAGGACGGAACGGACTGTCGGGAATGTTGTTGAGCTGAATGAGATTGACGTGGCAGAGCGTCCCGGCGCAGAAGTCGATCAAAGCCTGCATCTCGGGATTGGTGTCGTTGATGCCGTCGATCATGGCAAACTCGTACGTTGGGCGGCGGCCGGTCTTCTCAACATAGAGCTGGATGGCCTCGTGGAGCCGGGGAAGCGTGTACTTCTTCACGCCAGGCATGAGCTGGTTGCGTGTTCCCTGGACGGCCGAGTGCAGAGAAATCGCAAGCGTAAACTGTTCGGGAAGCTCAGCGAATCTGCGAATGCCGGGGATAACGCCACAGGTGGAGACGGTGAGATGGCGCGCTCCGATGGCGAGTCCATCGGGATCGTTGAGCGCTCGCAACGCGTCGATCGTAGCGTCGAAGTTAGCGAAGGGCTCACCTTGACCCATGAAGACAACGCTCGTAACGCGCTCGCCGAAGTCACGGGAGACATGGAGCACCTGATCGACCATTTCTTGAGCCGTCAAAGAACGGGAAAGGCCGGCAAGGCCGGTCGCACAAAAGGCGCATCCCATGGCGCAGCCCGCCTGAGAAGAAATGCAGACGGCCAGCTTGTTTCGATTAGGCATGCCAACGGTCTCGACGGAGACGCCATCGGCAAATTGCAGGAGGTACTTGCGAGAGCCATCCTTGGAGACCTGTTTAACAAGCTCAACCGGTACATTGAAGGAAAAGCGCTCTGATAGCTTCTCACGCATTGCCACAGGGAGATTGGTCATCTCATCAAACGAACATACGTTCTTCTCGTGAATCCATTCGTTCAATTGCTTGGCGCGAAAAGCAGGTTGACCGAGTTCTTTGACCAAATTCTGCAGTTCCTCTAAATCGAGGAGACGTATATCGCGTGCACGATCGGTGCGTTCCATTTGTCGCCTTTCGGGTGGTGAGATGCTCGTGCGTCTCAAGGGCATATATACCTATACAATAGGGTATTGTTGGGCATTTGCGATGCAGATGCGCAGCTATTGCGTGAAATGGACACCGCTCCCTCGCCATAACGGGCTTTGAGGGGGATTCGAGCCTGAAAGGTGACATCATGAGCGACAAGACGCGCCAGGACATGAAGATTGCAGTCCTTGCGGGAGGAATCTCGGATGAGCGCGAGATTTCCCTCGCTTCGGGTGCTCATGTCGTACAGGGGCTCGAGGAGGCGGGTTATGGAGCGGTGGAGCTGGTTGATCCCGCCGACCCGTCGTTTCTCAACACCATGTCCACGGGGTCGTTCGATGTGGCGTTTATCGCCCTCCATGGCCGCGGTGGCGAGGATGGCATGACCCAGCACGTGCTGGAATTCATGGGCATCCCTTATACGGCTTCGTCTCCCCTTGCGAGCGGCATCGCCATGGACAAGGACCTTTCCAAGCTGCTCTATCGCCGCGCCGGCCTGCCCGTCGCGCCGAGTGTGACGTTCGGCCGCGCCGATATGCCTTCGATAGAGGAGATCATCGAGGTTGTGGGGCCTCAGAGCTTCGTAAAGCCGGTGGTGAACGGCTCGAGCTACGGTATTTCCCTGGTGAAGGACCCCTCGGAGCTCGCCGCTGCTATTGAGTTCGCATTCGAGCACGGTGAGAAGGTCATGGTGGAGCGTCGGGTCTTTGGTACCGAGTGTTCAGTTGCCGCCGTTGGCGATGGCGACACCCTTCGCGCTCTGCCCGTGGTGGAGATCCTCATGCCCAAGCAGTCGGAGTTTTACGACCTCGAGGTGAAGTACGCCGACCCCGCCGAAATCCATCGGATTCCAGCCCAGCTGCCTGAGGATGTCTACGCACAGGTGCAGGATATCGCCTGTCGCGCGCATGAGGCGTTGGGTCTGTACGGTATCTCGCGTACAGACGTAATTGTCACGGAGGAAGGCCCCGTCATCCTCGAGACTAACAACATTCCCGGCATGACGCCTGAGTCTCTCGTGCCTGATGAGGCACGCCACGCCGGTATCGCGTTTAGCGATCTGTGTGTCGAACTGGTCGATCTGGCCCTCGAGCGAGCCGGTCGATGAGCGCCTCCGCCGCGGCATCACCGCTCGCGATGGCTGCGGCGGTGCTTCCGGGCACTCCGCAGCAGGTTATTGACGCATACGCAACGCTCGCCGCCCGTGCCGAGACTCGTTCGTTTGGCCTGATAGAAGATGACGTGGTGGTGCTCGATACCGAGACCACGGGGCTATCCCATCGTGAGAACGAGCTGATTGAGATCGCCGCCGCCCGTTTGCGCGGTCGCGAGATCGTCGATCGCTTTGATACGTTCGTCAAGCCCTCGGCGCTTATACCGGCCGAGATTACGGAGCTTACGAGTATCACGAATGCCGGTGTTGCTCACGCCCCTTCCGCCGAAGGGGCGGTTGCCGCTCTTGCGGAGTTCGTGGGTGGCGCGCCGGTGATTGCCCATAACGCAGCCTTCGACCGAGGGTTCATAGAGGCCGTGAGTGGCGGCTCGGAAGTGTCGGACATCTGGATTGATTCGCTCGCCCTCTCGCGCATTGCATTGCCGCGTTTGAGTTCACATAAGCTCGCGTCCATGGCCGAGCTGTTTGGGTGTGCGAGCGTGTCTCATCGTGCGAATGCCGATGTCGAGGCGCTGTGCGGTGTCTGGCGCATCCTGCTTTGCGGGCTTGATGACCTGCCGCTCGGCCTCATGCGCCGTTTGGCGGATATGCACCCCGATGTACCGTGGAGCTACCGGCCGATCTTTAGCTTCTTGGCCGGCAGCCATCCCGAAGCAGTGTTTTCGCTGGTAAGTGCCAGACATGACATTTTGGCCGCCGATTCTTCGTCTGCGGCGGGATCCTCTGCGCGTATCGATGCTGATGAGCTTCCAGGCCTTAATTTGCCCTCGCGCGAAGAGGTCGAAGCGTGCTTTGAGCCAGACGGGCTCGTCAACCGCATGTACCCTGGTTACGAACCGCGCATGGAGCAGGTGCAGATGGCGGCCGAGGTGCGCGATGCCCTGGCGACTTCTTCGCATCGCGTGATCGAAGCTGGTACCGGTGTGGGCAAGTCAATCGCCTATCTCGTGCCCTTCGCTCAGGCGGCAAAACGCAACAACATCACGGTTGGCATCGCCACGAAGTCGAATAATCTGGCGGATCAACTGATGTATCACGAGCTGCCCCGTCTGGCCCGTGAAATCGAGGGCGGTCTGACGTATTGTGCCCTCAAGGGCTATGACCACTACCCCTGCCTGCGAAAACTTGAGCGCTTGGCGCGCGCCAGCGAGGTCCACACCACGCGCGACCCAGCAGACACGCTCACCGCCATCGCCGTTATCTACGCCTACGCCTGCCAATCGCCCGCTGGCGATCTCGATGGATTGGGCATTCGCTGGAGGAGTGTGCGAAAGGCCGATCTCACCACCTCCTCACGCGAATGCGCTCGGCGGCTGTGCCCCTTTTACCCCGACAAATGTATGGTCCACGGGTCTCGCCGCCGCGCCGCCCGCGCGGATGTGGTGGTAACCAACCATTCGCTGCTCTTCCGCAATGTCGCGGCGGACGGAAAGATCCTGCCGCCTATTCGTCATTGGGTGGTTGACGAGGCCCATTCGATCGAAGGTGAGGCTCGCAGGCAGTGGGCGGTCACGGTCTCCGCGGACGAGAGCCGATCGATTTTTGAGCGGTTGGGCGGTGCGCGCATCGGTTCGCTGGGGAGGATCACCCGAGACCTCGCAGCTTCTGACGCCGCCACGCTGTTCATGGGTTTGACCGCCAAGGCGACCTCGAGCACGCAACGTGCATCCCTGGCCATGGCCGATCTTTTCGATGCCGTGCGCGATCTCGCGCGATCTGCCCGCTCGGATAGCGGATACGATACCGCCAACATGTGGATTGGCCGCGAGGTGCGGGAAAGTGCCGCATGGGGTGTGTTCGCCGAGGTCGCGAATACGGCCATCGACGCACTCGATGAGGCATCAAAGAACCTCGCCTCACTCGTTGAGACTGTGGCGGAGGAAAAGCCGGAGCTTGTCGCAGACGTCGCAGATGGGCAACGCCGTCTCAAGGAGCTGCACGACGGACTCAAGCTTGTGGTGGAAGGCACCAACGACCGTTATGTCTACTCGTGCCAGGTCAACCGCCGCATCAAGGCGGGTGGGGAGAGCCTAAGCGCCGAGCGCCTTGATATTGGCGAGGCTCTCGCTGAAAATTGGCTGCCCGAGATGCACACGGCGATATTCGCCTCGGCGACCATGACAGTTTCGGGCAGTTTTGATCATTTCACCCATGCCGTGGGGTTGGATCGCTTGGGACGTGAGTCCTTCCAGACTCTACACCTCGATTCGAGCTACGATTTCGAGCGAAATATGGCAGTGGTAGTTGCGGGCGATATCCCCGATCCGCGTAATCGGGCGGCATACCTCGATGCCTTGGAAAACCTGCTGGTAGACGTACATGTGGCAATGGGGGGCTCAACGCTCACTCTCTTTACGAATAGGCGTGACATGGAGGAGCTGTTCGACCGCGTGTCTCCCCGCCTGTCAAAGGGGGGCCTCGCTCTCGATTGCCAGAAGAAGAACACGTCCGCCAAGATCCTGCGCGATCGATTCCTCTCCGACGAGACGAGTTCCCTGTTTGCTCTCAAGGCGTTTTGGGAGGGTTTTGACGCCGCCGGTGACACCCTGCGCTGCGTGGTGATTCCCAAGTTGCCGTTCTCGAGCCCGACGGACCCGCTCTCGTGCGAACGCGGTGTGCGCGAGGATCGCGCATGGGCCCGCTACTCGCTGCCCGAGGCGGTGTTGGAGGTCAAACAGGCCGCTGGCAGACTGATTCGCACGTCGACCGACGCCGGCGTTTTGGTGTTGGCGGATTCGCGTTTGGTGACCAAGGGGTATGGCAAGAAGTTCCTCTCGTCTCTGCCCGCCGCGTACCAGCGTATCGAAAGCTCACAGGTGGGTCGCTATCTTGAGCTTTGGCGTGCCAGCCACCGGTAGTTTGGTCGCCGCGCCCCGTGTCTATCGTGCGTAGGTGATGAGAGCAGCTCTGAGCTCATCCGGCGCCTTGATGATGAGCTCTCCACCGGCAGCGAGCACCTGGTCGAAGAGCCATGGCGTTGAGGTATAACTCACGTTCGCCTCGACCGTGCCATCGTCGTTGCGCTTCGCGCTATCGCGGTCGATACCCGCCCATGTGGACGCGTCGAATGCCTCCTGGGTGCTCCACCGCATCTTGGCGGTGTTTCCATGCTTTTGCAGGCTTTCCGCGGCGGAGAGGCGGACAAAGGGATGGTCGATTACGGAATCCTCGGTCAACTCGACTGAATCGATGCGATCGAGCCGGTAGCTGCGCTGCCCACCCTTCACGACATTCCACGCCACGAGGTATGCGGCATCACCCGCGACCTCGATGTACCCGGGGTCGATGATTCGTTCGCACGGGGCATCTTCGGATGCGGCGCGATACTTCATGCGCAGACGCACCCCATAGGCGATTGCCTCGGCGACGGCGGGATAGAATCCGCCGAAGAGGGCATCGCCGGAGAGGAGGCGCTTGCCTGTGGCCTCATGCGTGATGGGGGCGAGTGCCGCCGCGATTCGTTCCCGCACGCGGTTGTCGAGGTTGCAGCGTTCAAGCGCCTGGTTGAGCGCAAGTGCCTCGGGAGCGGTGAGGCGAACGGGTTCTATTGCTCCGGCGTTGCCCATGAGGGAGACGCGATCTTCGTCCCGCACGATGGCGATGCGCGCACCCGTGCGTTCGTCGGCGATTGACTGGAGCAGTTCAAAAACGCGCTCGAACTGGGATGAACTGATGCCGAACTTGCGGCAAAAATCCGTGACGCGTATATGGCCTCCTGTCGATGCGGTGAGGGAAGTGAGAAGAATTAAGCACAGATTCGTCATCTCGTCCCTACCCAGGGGCTTATCATTGCTGTTCATGCGCCATTACCGCCTTTTGTTTTATAAGGTTCACGCAGTCGACGAGCACCTTGGGTCCACGAACGGAAAGGCCGATATGAGCGTGCTCGAGGGCAAATCGCGCTGCGGCATCAACGTCCCGTACGTCGACGGACCATTGCGTCGACCCGTCCTCCTCATCGCGTGTCTCTCCCCTGCCTTTGGTGATGAGTTCGATCTCGTGAGCGCCCACGCCGGGCGAAAAGGAGAATTCCGCCAAGACGGGGTTGCATGCGGAGAAGTCAAAGGGGAGGAATTGAGAGCCGGTGATGTCGAACTCGGAGGGAATCGCGTAGGGCCTGCTCGATTCCGGTGAGCTTTTCGCGGAGACAACGCGGTCGGTTCTAAAGGTGCGCAGCCCGTTTGCCCCATGGTCGCGTCCGACAAGATATACGTAGCTCCCCCGTTCAAAAGATCCGTAGAGGTCGACGGTGTGGATGTTCTCGTTTCCGCGTGCATCGCGATAGGTAAACGACGCCGGCCTTCTGCGCGAAAAAGCGTTCCACAAGTTGGTGAGATCGCGCTTGATGTTCAGCGGCTGCGTGCTGGAGCCCTCCGGGGAGATGCCCGCGGTTTCACACAGTTTGGTGCGGGCCATTTGGAGGGGCCAACGCGCTGGATCATCGGCGTGAAGTGCAAATATCTGGTCGATTGCCGCAACTGCCTCCTCCGCATCGTACGGCGAGAGCGCGGCAGTGTCGGCATGCGTGGAAGTTCGGTCTATCTCCCAGCTCCGCTGCTCGTTTTTGGCGTTGTGGGAGTCGGACGCCTCTCGAATATGGACGCCGAGAGAGGCCAAAGATTCGCGATCGCGGGCAAACGCCTTGATGCGCGATTCGCGAGATGGACTGGTGTAGCCGATCTCGGGGTCGTTGATGATGTGCTCAGTGGTGAGGGGTTCTTGTGCCACGCTGAGGGAGAACATGAGGTTGAGCATGCGCCGCGCGATGTCTTCGGACTTCGTCCACGCACGCGGTTTCACCTCGTCATGTGCGGCATTCGAAGTTCCGTTCTGCATGCGCACCCTCCCGTTTCCCACTTGGTCAACACCTGCTCGTTGGTTACCTCATTCTAGTGTAAGGAGGTGGGGTGTTCTGCTCATGTTCGCCGTGTGTTAATGGGGAATTGCGACTGCAGGAACCATATTGAGGGGTTGAAATTCTGCAGGTAAAGCATAAGTAAGGGTATACTTGCGACTATACATGCGCATCGTGAATTCGATGCGTTTGCACATAAGCGAGTTCGATGTGGAGCCCACATGGCGAATACGAAACAATACCTGAGCCACCTACTGCAGAACACGGGTATCACTCCGGCGTGTAGTGAAGAGGAGCGCGAGGCGGCCAACGTCATCGCGAAGATCTTTGCCGATCACGGATTCACGCCCGAGATGCAAGAGTTCAGCGCGAGTGGCATGACCAAGGTTGCCCAGGCCATCTTGGGTATCGTCGCTTTCGTCGGTGCCGTGCTTTGCGGCATTGGAGGGGCCCTTGGCGTGGTCGGCCTGCTTTTGGCCCTCGCCGCCGCCGTTGTCTACGTGCTCGAGCGCACGGGTCGCCCCGTGATCTCCGGTTTGGGCTCTGGTGGTTTGAGCCAGAATGTCATCGCCTACCATCGTGCTTCCGGCCCGCTCGCCTCGCCCCGCAACCGCCCTGTCGTGGTGGTCGCCCATTACGATTCGCCGCGTGAGGACCTGCTTGCCCGTGAGCCGTTCGCGGCGTACAAGCCCCTCATCGTCAAGTTGCTGCCCTTTGCGATGGTCGCGCCCGCGGTTCTCGCGTTCATTCGCCTGTTCCCCGTTCCGGGTGCCGCCAAAGCGGTGCTTTGGGTTCTCGCCATTCTTGCTGCTTTGGTTCCGCTGGCGAACGGCGTTGCGATTATTGCCAATCGTTTCGTGTTGCCGTATACCACGGGTGCCGTGTCGAACAAGTCTTCCGTTGCCGCGATGCTCGGCGTGATGGATGCCGTTTCGCCGTACGAGCTTGGTGAGGAATTCCCGCATGATACGCCGGCGGACGAGTATTTCGCCGAGCAGCAGCGCATCCTCGAAGACGCGATCGCCGCGGCAGAGGCGGCTGCTGCCGCTGAGGCGGAGGCTGCCATGGCTTACCCCCACGAGGTTGAGGGGCAAGACGAGCAGAATGGCGAGGCGGACGAGGTTACCGAGACCGCCGAGGTTGGTAAGGTTGTCGAGCAGGTTCCCGAGGTGCCTGTGGTGCTCGAGCCCGTCGACGTGCTCGGCGCGACGGCTACCGATCTTCCTGCTGTTGATCTTGGGTCGACGGTGACCATGAATGTCGAGAACGATGTCGCTCCCGCGGAGGATGAGGTCGAGGAGCAGCTCGACGCCGATGCCACGGTCGCCACCATGCCCGCTATTGATAGCGCGCCTGTTGTCGAAGAGGACCTGGAGAGCGAGGAAGAAGATCTCGGTGCCGGGACGCAGTCCGAGCTTGATTTGGATGCCGCCGCCCCCGAGCCCAAGCTTCCCTTCTACTTGAACAGCGCGGGCAACGTTCGTTTTGGCGCTGACGTGATTCGCGGTTTGGGTATGCTTCCCGAGAGCTGCGTCGTGCTGTACGAACCGGGTGATGAGCCCGAGCCCGAGACCCCAACCGCGTTTGAGGTTGAGCATGAGGAGGAGGCTCCCGCCGCCGACGCGTATGACGCATACGACACCTACGACGAGGATGTTGAGCTCGAGCAGGATTATTCCGAAGAGGACACTAACGATGAGAGCGAGCTCGCCGAGGCCTACGATGAGGCTGAGGATGAGGACGGATTTGAAGAAGCGTTCGCCCCTCAGGAAGAGGTCGAGGAAGAAGACGACTTCGACGTCGTGATGGAAGCTGAGTATGAGGTCATCGAGGACGAGGCTGAGGACGAAGCTGCTGAGGAGACGGCCATGGCGGCGAGCGACGAGACTCCTTCTGAGGATGGGAACGCCGCCGTTGACGCTGCTGCAGAGGAGGCCCCTGCGGGGCAGCCCGTTGAGGAAGAGCATCACGTGGAGGAGGATCACGAGGATCAGGACGCAGCTGGCGCTACTGAGGTGTTCGCGATGCCCTCTGCCACGCCTCGCGGAGAAGCCGACATGTCCGGCACGATTGCCATGCCCGTCCAGCCCTCCGTCCAGCCTGTGGAGACGGTTGACTCCCTCATGGCCCAGATAGACTCTGCGGTGCCGGCACGCCCCAAGCGCACCATCAACGTGCCGAGCACGGCGGACGCCCCTGTGCCCCGGGTACCCCAGACGGCGAACCGCGCCTCCTTGTTCGATTTACCTGATCCTTCCGCCGCCCCGGCCGATCCGTTTGGCGTTCAGGGTGTCCCAAATGTTCCGAACCAAAGCGGGACCGCTGATGTCGCCTCCGAGGCCCGCAGTGCCTTTACGGTCATCAGTTCTCCCGAGCCCGTTGCAGCTCCTGAGCAGTCGTTTGAGACCATCAGCGCCCCGGCGCCCGCTCAAGAGAAGCCGCACCGTGGAATCGGCCGCCTCTTTGGACGCAAGAGGAAGAACGATGACAGCATGAGTGAGTGGCTTGGTGTCGATGACTCGTTTGATGCCAAGTCCACGGGGAACGACATCGGTTCCTGGGACAACTTCGACGACGGATGGAAGGGCGGCGCCGCTGGCTACGACGGCGCAACCGAGGAGGAGCTGCGCGAGGCCGTTGCCGACATGGGCGATGACGAGCTTTTGGGACACGACATCTGGTTCGTGGCCACGGGCGCATCCGAAAACGGCAACGCCGGCATCCGCGCCTTCCTCGATGCCCATCGTGACAAGCTTCGCGGTGTGTTCCTCATCAACCTCGAGAGCGTGGGTGCGGGTCAGCTCGCCATGCTCGCCACCGAAGGTGAGCAACGCGTCTTCAAGGGTGACAAGCGCATCATGAAGTTGGTCCAGCAGGTGAGCAGCGACTTCCATCGCGAGTGTGCGACGGTCGACATGCCGTACGTGACAACCGATGCCCATGTCGCCATGGGTATGAGCTTGCGCTCCCTGACCATCGGTGGTGTTGAGGGCACCGGCTTCGCCCTCGCCCATACGGAGGAGGATCAGCCGTACAACGTGGATACGGACAACGTTGCCTTCGTGTCCGATGTGGTCACCGAGGTCATCCGCCGCTCGTAAAAGCGGTACACATGCTATAGGGGAGAGACCGTGTTCAGGTACATCAAGGAACATTGGGTTCAGTATTTGATCGGGGCGACCATCGCCGTCTTGCTCGGGTTGGGCTTGTCGTACTATCTGGGAGAGAAATGGTCTACACCTGATAGCGTGCGCGCTCAGCGAGCTGAGGAGAATCAGGCTGTAACCCAGGAGGACGAGGAGCTAACCGAGTGGGTCTCTAGCTAACCGAGTAGGCCTCTGGCGCCCGCCCTTGTCGTTTGCCCCCGGCCCTAGCGATATGCCTGAACTGCCTCCCATTTCTTGGACACAAGAAATGGGAGGCCCTTTTATGGCTGGAAATGCTTTGTACGAAGTGGTCGCGATCGTGCTTGCAGTTGGACAAAGATCACGATGGTTCTTGTGCACTCTCCTTCATGGGGTGACGGGCAGGTCACCAAGCTGAGCACACGGCGAGCCCGTTCGATAAGTTCCTCCTTGTTTTCGGCGCAGCATGAGGCGTCTTTGGAAAGGGAGCGCAAAAAGGAGCGCAGACCACTGTTGCTGGCGAATCGGAACTGCTGGATGTCTGGGTATAAGGCATCGACGTTGATTGCCATGAGAGGCTTAAACGTTGCATCTCCATGCTCGGGGGTTGACCAATGCGCATCTCCGATGAGTGAAAAGGTCTGCTGTTCATAGGCGTGCGAAAGCGGCGTGAACATCGAGTCTGGCGCATCCACGGTGTGTCCATAGATGAGGATATGGGAAGCTTCCGTAGTGCAACGGGGGTCGATATAGGGACAGCCCAAGGTGCTTGCCCTCCCCCAAAAATCGTGTTTCAAATACCATCCGCCAGCATGCTCTCCCCGTTCTGATGTAACGGGGTAGCTGATGCTCGTGCCCTCAACCGTTAGCCATCCGACTACATCGGGGTTCTCCTTCCTCAGAGAGGGCCAGTCGATGCCCTCTTTTGCCGCGTTGTTTGGGGAATCGCCAATCACCTCGACCTCAAGCGTGCTATATCGAGATAGTGAGCGTGACGTGCCGGCGGCCATGATGCCCGCCGTCGCGGCGAGCAGCGTTGCAGTGAGCATCATGGCGCGCTTGAAGAGCGGTCGAATACGTCGTCCTCCAACGCTCATGATCGCCGTTTGAGATAAGGGCGCTGCGGCCGAACACGTGCTCTCCTGCCGCAGGCGAGGCCCACACCGCCGGCGGCTAGTGCCCCGGCAAGCAGGAAGGGCGCCGGTGATGCCCACCCCGTTTGGGCGAGCGGGCCCTTGGGTTCATTGCCCGGCGTTTGGGTTACGTAGTCTTCGTCATGGTTTTCGAGTCCGGTACCGCCTCCGTTGCGATACAAATCCACGTGGGCTGAATTAGACAAATCGGTGCCGGCGAGATATTCGCCGGTCGCGCGCATGTGAATGACTGCGGGGGACAACGACTGTTCCGCTGGATTATCCCCCTCGCTCTTTGAGCTTTGCGCGCGCTCGATACGGTCTAGATCATCGTGCGGATCTTTAAGGTCATCACGCTTCCAAGAATCGCGCCGTGACGTAAACGACTGCTCCACTCGACCATACTCAAGGCGAATACCCGTGATGTATTCCCCCTCACCTAGGCCAAGGTCCTTTGCGAACAACATGTGGGCTTCGTCTGCCGGCAGGTCTTGTGTCCACAGGGCCCAGCCCGCATAAGAGACCGCGCGACCATCATCGCCTAGATGCACCGTGGCGGGGTCGGTGAGCCAGGGGTTGTCGTGCCCATCGTCACGCGTCGCGTTTGCACCACTTTCATCCATATGGTCATCATCGATGTTGTTCGTGGTGTACCACACGTTGAGCTTGCCGTCGAAGTCCTCGCGCGCAACCGGCGTCGTGATTCCCTCGAATATCGCCAGCCCCTCGCGCACGGCATCCAGGTCATCGGTGACGGTGAACTCGTCGACCCAGGTGGAGCTTGTGTTTCTAAAGTCGATGCTGTAGTCGAATCGGCCTTCGGGGGAGACCGTGACGTTCGCTTGATTAAGACCGTCTCCGTTTTCGACGGTATCGGGTGCCGTTGGGTCGGCGATTTCCTGACGCTTGTCGATTTCCCCTTGAACGGTAACGGGCTCGTCGTACATGGTGACGGTCTGCACCGCCCCCGTTTCCTCAACGGTGAACGCGACACTCTTGGCCTTGTCGTACCCGCGTGGGGTCATATCCTCAACGAGCGTGTAGGTACCCGGTGCGAGTCGATCGATACGATGGGCCTCACTTCCGCTCGTCCACTGCTCAACGACTTCACCCTTATTGTTGAGGATGCTCAACTTGGCTCCTTCCACCTCCTCTTCGTTGGTGATATCCCTTTTGGAGATCTCGACTTTTGTGTAGTCGTTTTCTACGGTCACGGTGTGGGTTTGCTTACCCTCAATCTGGCCATGTGCGTCGACTGAGAAGAAGATAGGAAGGTATGGGCCAATAAAACCAGGGGGAGCCCCCGTTTCTCGCAGGCCATACGCCCCCTCCTCCAGGTGCTTTACGGTCAGAGTTCCGCTCGCATCCGTGGAGGCGTCGAACGTTGTGGCGCCGCCGGTAAGAAGGATGGGGAGATCTGTCCACGTCCCCGAATCGAACATGGCGTATGAGGCGGTGGTTCCCAAGGTTGCGGTGTGCGCCTCACCTCCATCGACGGTTAGCTCGTAACGCCCGGCAGAAAGATCGCTTGCTGTGTAAGCGTTGTCTTCTTTCCGATACGTGAGCTCAACCGGCTTGCACGCATCTCCCGCATGCGCGAGTGTCGCGCTCGTACCGAACACCCCTTGTGTGATGGAAAGAACATATCTCTGGTTTTCGACGATGTCGAGTTCCTTGAGGTCGATGTCGAGTTGCTTGCCATCGCGAATAACGGAAAGCGCGTATAAGCCGGGCTCGAGGTTGGTTTGGGATGTTGTGAGTTCGAGGGGAGAGCTTCCCTCACGCTGGAGGGAGACGGATATGGCGTCTGGCTTGACGAGCTCGATGACGGCGTAGGGAACGCGCTGCTGGGCGCAGACGGTTGATCCCTCGGGAGCACGCACCGCGATCGCGCCGCCCTCGTTCGGAGAGACGGAGATCTCGTCTCGTCTATCCCACAAGGAGAAGGACGCACCTTCCAAAGGAGCACCGTTGTCCGTAATGTTCTTATCGACTTCAAGATGCGTGGGTTCATTGGCCGCTTCGACATCCGCATACACGAGGTTCGTGGAGCTGTCTTGGTATGTGAGGGTGAATTCGAGCGGCGTCGCGTCAAGAACGTGCCCATCTGGAGCCTTCGTTTCAACGAAGGCATAGCGCGCGCTGCCCATCCCTAAGGGCAGTTCTCTGGACTGTGCCCAGCCGCCTTCCTGCGTCACCACGTGATCGACGATCTGTCCGGCGGTTGCCTGAATGGTTCCATCGGGGCTGATAACGTCATCGAGGGCCACCACATCGAACTCGGCGCCTGCAAGGCCATAGGCTGCATCATATTTGCTCTGGGATGATATTTTCCCTGTTTGAAGCGATTTGCTGGGCTCCTGAAACTCGGTAAGGTGTGGACAATCATCCTTTTCAGAGCAGGTCTTGTGGATGGATGCGACTCCCCGTGCCTGCTCGTCCGCCACACGGACAACAGTCACCGGGCCGGTTTCATGCTCGTCTGAAATGACGACCTTGACATCCTTGTTTGGAAGAAGATATGGCTCCCGCGCCGCCACCTCGCGAAGATAATACGTTCCCGACCTGAGTGCCTCGGGAAACGTGACGGTTCCCGTCTCGTCGGTTTCGAATATGGAGACTTCACTGTGGTTGGGATACCAAACCTCTTGGGTAATAGGCTTGAGATCTTTGTCCAAGAGTTGGAAGGAGAAGCCGGCGAGCGGTACGGTTTGCCCGCTTTCGGCATCGGCCTTGACCACCTGGATGCGCGAGGTGATGAGGTCGTTATCGACGATGTAATGTAGGCTCGCCCCGTCTGCCATGGCGTCCACGCCGATGGTCCAATCGGGACAGGGACGATAGCCCTCAGGTGTGGTGGAAGGATCTTCGCGGACCGTATAGCCCTTGGCATCATAAGGGAGCGCGCCGGATATGCCCTCCACGCGTTTTCCCTCGCCCATCCAGGGTTTCTGCGGGTCATCCGTCTTGTCGGCGGCAATCGCCTCCCGATTCACCGTCTCGGCGCGATCGGTGGACGCTTTGCCGTTCTCGTCGGTGATGAGGGAGCCAACGGTTTTGCCGGTTGTGTTCGAGATGATCTCGAATCGGATGCCCGGCCCGGCATGTTGCAGCCCCGATCCCTCGGCCCCGGTGTCACGGTATTTGACGATGTCGATGTCGAACGCGATGACATGCTCGATGAAATCATCGGGCTCAAGGGTGATGACCTCGGCATCTCCCAGCTGATCGGCGCCGACCGTGTAGGTATGGGCGTTTGGATCAAGCTTGTATCCCGCAGGTGCCTTGGTCTCGGTGACGACGATGTTTCCGAGCGGCACCGCGTCGAACACGACTGACCCCTCTTTGTTTGTGGTTCCCGTTGCGCTCCAGCCGGATGTGGAGGTTGATGTCACGCGAAACTCAGCACCCTCGAGCGATGCTCCCACCTGCGCTTTCCCGCCCGTGGCGGAATCCTTTTTGGCGATGATGAGCCGTACGGTCCCCGCCTTGTCGGAGAGGGGGACCGAGCCCTCGGAATCACCGGTGGAGAATTCGATGCGCTGCTTGTTGAGGCTGAACCCTGCCGGCGCTTTGACCTCTATGGCGTAGTATGAGGTGTTGGGCGTGAGCTCGCAGGAGGCGTGCCCATGCTCGTCCGTTGTTATTGAGGTGACTTTTGCCCCATCGGACGCTCGATAGATGTCGTAAACGGCGCCTTTGAGGGAGTACGTCCCGTTTCCCTTGGTGATTTCGACATCCGCCGACGTCTTGGTAAACCGTACTGTTACCTTGGGGTTGTAGCGCAGGTGGATCTCTCCCATCTGCTGCGTTCCCCACATCTCGCCTTCGAGGAACGCGTCGGCGTTTGCACCGCCGCTCGTGTTGGAGTGGATGACGATGGAATACGTGCCGTCCTGCTGGAGAGTTCCCACATAGTCATAGGTTCCGTCGTAGGGGACGGCGTAATGAATGCCCGAGATGCAGCGCCCATAGGCGATCTGCGTCGACCCATCGGGAAGATGGATCGTTGCCTTGCATTGGGCCACGGCACCTTCATAGTATGCCTGCTGTTTGTTCGTAATGACGATGTCCGCCTTGCCGGTGATCGTGCTGGGTGCCGCATATGCGGTAGGTGTAGCCTTGCCGCCCTCCATCGTTCCCGCCAGCATGCCCAGCGCGACAACGGCGGCCACGGCGAGCGCGGCGAGTAGCTTGGGAGCGGGACGTCGCGGTATTGCACGCGGCCCTCTCGATGCGATGAAGTGATCGTGTCGCCGGCGCGCGGCGAGGTGTGTCCGAAAGCGTTTCACCGTTCCTCCCGTTCTCCCGTGTTGTATGGGGAGGAAAGCGTAGGGGACGCTTTTGTCCCTTTTTCCCGCATGATGCCCGGATTGTCTGGCCTGGGCACCGGTAACATCTGACAGCACGCAAAAATTCAAGCTAGGAGGTAATACGCTGCCAAAGGAGCGAAGGCAACGGGGGCAACCGCCCTCGGAATCATCGGATAATCTCCCCATATCCGCACGGCCCGTCACCCTTCGGCCAAGGTTTCGACCAGCCGGTGAACGCACATGCGGATACCCGAGAAACAAGTAGGCTAATAGCTGGCATTTCGCCGGTCTCGGCTATACTTTGAAGCGTTGTAGACACAAGACCGAGAGGTACTACCATGGATAACGCTTCCGAGAAGACCCCGCTCGTCGGAATCATCATGGGTTCCAAATCCGATATGCCCGTCATGGAGGGCTGCACGGCCGAGCTCGACGCCCTCGGCGTGCCCTACGAGCTCGTCATTGCGAGCGCCCACCGCAATCCCGCGAAGGTCCACGAGTGGGCGGAGACCGCCGCCGACCGCGGCATCAAGGTCATCGTCGCCGCGGCTGGCAAGGCGGCCCACCTGGGTGGTGTCGTGGCGGCATTCACCCCGTTGCCGGTGATCGGCGTCCCCATGAAGACAAGCGACCTGGGCGGACTCGACTCCCTGCTTTCCATGGTTCAGATGCCTTCCGGCGTGCCGGTTGCCTGCGTGGCCATCAATGGCGCCAAGAACGCCGCAATTTACGCCACGCAGATTCTCGGCGCCACCATGCCCGAGTACCGTGATGCGATCGCGCGGCTCAAGCGCGATATGGCCGAAGCGTAGCCCGGTATGGCAACCGGAGGAAGGCACTTTAAGCCCAGTGGTGCCGCGCACCAGCCGAATACGACCTCAATGGGAGGCGCCGCCGCCTCTCAGAACCGGGGGTCTCATGCCGCCTCACCGCCTCGCCAGATGTCGCACGTCACCGCGCCGCAGAACCGGGCGACGTACAATGCCGCGCCCTCAAGCGGGGCGCGGGTGTCCCAGCCTATTCGGCCGCCCCGCGTAGCTCAGGCTTCTCCTTATGCGCGCCCCCAAGGCTCGACGGGCACGCGCGGCGGTAGGCCCGGGTCGACGTCGAGCGCGCCACGACCCCGCCGTGGTCGCAATATCGCGTCGTACGTGCTCATCGCCATAGGGGTCGTGCTATTACTCGTGGCCGGCGGTCTGTTCGTTCATGCGCAGATTGGTTACAAGCAGGCGGCGGATTTCTACGATGGCCTTACCAAAGAGGCGGTCACGCTCTCCGATGAGGGCGGTGATGGTGTGCCGGTCATCGACTTCGATGCGCTCAAAAAGGTGAACGAGGACGTGGTGGGCTGGATCTACATTCCCGGCACGAACATCAACTACGTCGTCGTCCAAGGCAAAACCAATGACACCTATCTGCGTGCGCTGATTTCGGGCGACTATAACGCCAACGGCACCGTCTTCCTCGATTCCGAAGGAACCGCGCCGGGTCTTGTTGACCAGCAGACGACGCTGTACGGTCACCACATGAACGACGGCTCGATGTTCACGCAGGTGTACGATTCGCTTGATCAGGAGAAGTTCGACTCGATAGAGAAGGTCTACTACATCACGCCCGAGAAGACCTACGAGCTGAAGCCCCTGTTTACGATGCGTGTTGATGACGACTACGTCGAAGCGCGGCAGACGTCGTTCGAGGGTGATGGTGGTCTGGCGCAGTACCTCTCTGATTCCATTAAGCACGCCGAGGCGAAGGCGACGGACGCCGACACGGAGTTGAGCAACGCAACCAAGGTGCTCACGCTGGTGACCTGCGACGATGCTTTCTTGGCGCAGACCAAGCGCGCCGCAATGGTGTGCACGCTCATCGCCGAGTACGACACCGTCCAGCCCTAAGCGTAAAACCGCGCGCTCCAAAAATCCGTCCCCGCTCCAAAGGGGGTACGTTCCCAAACGCCAAACCGCCCGGCGTGCCATTTGGGGACGTACCCCTTTTGGCACGCCGGGACCCTGTTGCGGGTGGAGTGCCACGAATCGGGCGTTTTTGTAACGAGTTTTGAGGCGTGCCGAGTAGAGGGACATTTTTGGCATCATCGCCGCAGATAAAATCTTTTATCATTGTCCCTCTACTCGGGGTGTTCGGAAACTCGTTACAAAATCGGCCGATTCGTGGCTTTAAGAAGTTGAGGAATGGCCTCGGGACGCGTCCGAGGGTCTGCGATAAATCCCACACTTTTTGATTGAGGTACTCGTTTCTGGAGGCTGTTAATATGGAATACTGACAATAATCACTAGAAAAGTATACAAAGTGTAGTTGTTTCTACTATAATTTGTCAGTATGAAGTTCAGAGACTACATAGAAAGAAATCAAGTCTTCACCGTTGAGCAGCTTATGTCGGAGTCTGGTATGTCTGCCGCATCGGTGAGGACAACTTTGGATCGCGCGATAAAGCATGGAAGCATCGAGAGAATTCGACGCGGCGCATACGTTTCAAAGATTGGCGATTATTCTGGCGCGGGCGTGAGTGCGCTGGATGTCCTTGCGGCGATCGATTTAGATGCAGTCATTTCTTTTCACTCTGCCCTTGAGGTCCACGGCGTTGCTCATAATGTATCAAGCATGTGTCAGTTTAGGTCGAGAACAATAAAGACCAAGTTCTCCTATGGCGGTGTTTTGTATGTACCATACGCTTGCGACAGATCGATTCGCTATCAGTTGATAGGAGCGGTTGGCGCTAATGGGGCCGGAGTTACCACGCGCGAGCAAACGCTAGTCGATTGTTTGCGCTATACAGATAGGGCGGGTGGCGTAGAGGAGGCGCTGCGATCCCTTTCGCTTTTTCCCTACCTTGATGTTGATGAGCTGCTTGCTCTTGTGGAGCAAGGGTCAGCCTCGCTTGCTGCGAGGGTTGGCTGGTTGTTAGAGCAAAAGCAGCGCGATTGGCGTGTGCTAGATGAGCAGCTCGACCGACTAGAGACCATGGTGACGGGCGGACCATACAGGTTGGACAAAAGACAAACGCGAAGCCCGGGTTGGTCAAAACGCTGGAACCTGTGTTTGCCTGCGGATCAAGAGGAGCTGCGCTCATGGGTCCTATAGATATTGAAAGCTTCCGACCGGAAACGCTCGACAAGGTCAACCGCCTTTTGGAGCTGCTGGCAGAAATGGGTCGCCACCCAGATTTAAAGGGCAAGCTTGCGATGCATGGTGGTACAGCGATCAACCTGTTCATGTTTGGTCTTCCGCGTTTGTCGGTTGATATAGACATGTCGTACGTGGGGAGTCTTTCACGGGCGGAAATGATGAGAGAGCGTCCAGGGATCGAGCGCGGCATACAGGAAGTTGCAAGCTATTTAGGATATAGAGTTGACGCTCGCGAAGGCGGGCATGCGGGACGGACATTTGTATTGAGGTATAGGGGAAACTGGGGAAATGATCATGTAAAGATCGATTGCATTTACATGAATAGGTCGCCCCTGATTCCGCTCCGAGTGAGGCAGTCTCCGCTGCGCCCCGATTTGGATGTTTTGATGTTTGACGATTATGAATTGGCAGGGGGCAAGGTCAAGGCGTATTTTGACAGGGTCAAAATACGCGATTTGTACGACATCGGAAATCTGGCGGAGCACTGTAGCGGCGTAGAGGCGCCAGACGAGCTGCTTCACAAGGTGCTGCTGTACTATGCTTCGCTGTCCGCTCATTTTCCAAACAGCTTTATTGGCAGGTCACTTCGTTTTGAAAAATGTGAAAAGGAGGTCGAAGAGCAGCTCGTCCCCATGTTGCGCCAGCTTGAAAAACCCCCGACTCTCGATAGTCTTATGCAAAAGGCGGAGAGGTTTGTCGAGAGTTTCGTCCTTCCCAAAAACGATTTAGAAAAAGAATACCTGGAGCGATTGTCCCAAGGGGACTACTGCCCAGAGCTTCTTTTTGGAGATGGTGAAGTTACGCAGCGCGCCGCGCAGAGTCCTGAGGCACAATGGAAACTGCTCAATCTAAAGAAGATGGGTGGTTGATGTGCTGGCGGCGTGATGTCCGCGCTTGCCATGCGAGTCGTCTCAGGTGTTCCAACAAGGGCCATATGGCAGAAAGCGAGTTTACCCATGGCAGATATACCCTCTATCGACGCGTGGTTGCGCGAGGCCAAAGCGGACCCGTCGTTCCGCGCGTGCGGCATGTACCTTGTCCACAACGGCACCGTGCGTGAGACCCCCAAAGCCGAAGCACGCGGAATCGAAACCGATGGTGTCCAGCCCGGCGACAAAGTCACCAGCATGCACTTTTCCTACGACGAGGACAAGGTCGCCGCTGCGGTAGAGGAGGCGCGCACCCTGCCCGGCATTGGGTACGTGCGCGTATGGCTCAACTCCGGTGAGCTTGCGGTGGGCGACGACATCATGCTCGTGCTCATCGGCGGCGACATCCGCCCGCGTGTGATCGACGGCCTGCAGCATCTCGTGGCAACCATCAAAAACGAGTGCGTCAACGAGATTGAACATGGGGAGGGGCGGGCGCAGTGACGCTCGATTGCGTTCTGCCCGGAAGTTCAATGGATGTGGATCGTATATATCCCCGAAGTGGCTAAAAACTACCGTTTTGTATCGCTCGTCCCGCCAAGGACACCTCGGCCAAAGGACCGAGATTGGAAAAACGCCTGTTCACGTGGGTGTAGTGTTTCCACGAATCGTTTTCGCGACATGATGCACCCCAGTTAGGGGCGCGTTTAGGGTGAAATGGGCAGCATGGCGCCGCGCTTATGGATACAAATCGGTATTTTTTAGCCAGTTTTGGCGCGCCTGCAGATATGAGGTGTCTCGGGTCATTCTCCTTCGCCAAGGCTCGCGTGTCAAGGGGCTCGCCCCCCCCTTTTTTGGCATGTTGCGGCTGATCCTACGCCTCCGTCTTGGGCGAATCCACGCGGCTCGAGGTCTTGGGGTGGATCGTCATGCTCTGGAAGCGATGCTCCATGTACGCGTTGTCGAAGTGCTCGGCGTAGAACTCCTCGACGGGCGAGCTCGGCGCGATGCCGCTCTCACGGCAGAACCAACAATCGAGCGCCTGCAGCGTCATGACACCGTTCGTCAACATGAGCGCGGCCACTACCGTGGTGAGTGAATAGCGCATCTTCCAGGGGATCAGGTTGATGAGCTTGAGAAGCCTGGGCAGGCACAGCTTGATCCAGAATAGGCCGAGCGTGCCCCACATGAGCATGAACGGCGTAGACGTGCGCCCGGCGAATAGGATCGCCATCGGATCGGGCACGCCGGGCAGCAGCTCATAGGAGTAGCTCCATGCGATGGCGCCGAACGACGTCTGCATCCACCAACTCACAGCAGCCTCGAACACGCCGCCGATAACGGCACTCACTAGGAAGATAATGACGAAGCTCTTCTTGTAAAACCGGTTGAGCGCGATGGTGAGCAGCACGGCGCCAAAGCCGTAGATGGGACTGAACGGCCCGAACAGAAGGCCGGCTCGATCCTGGTAGACGCCCGGTTCGACGTACACCATATGGAAGATGACCTCGATGATGAGACCGAGCACGCAGCACACCATGAAGACCCAGAACAGGTTGAAGAAGTTCAGCTTAATGTAACCCTCACCTGTAAGATCGCGGCCGAGCATGCCGCCTGCCGCGGCAACGCGGTCTTCCAGGTCGCGCAAGTGACGCTGGAGTTCGCGTTCCTCGCGCAAGGTGGGGTCGATGGTGGTCGACAGACCGGTGAGGATGGCGAGCTGGATGGCGGGGCGGATGAGGTGCACGCCGATGCCCTGGAGCATGACGTCGATGAGGATTTGCCCCACGGTCATGACGATGAGCGCGTATGCCCAGCGTCCGGCGTCGCGGCGGTAGCTTTTGAGAAGCGTCCAGCCAAAGATGATGAGCGCGACGGAGGAGATGAAGGTCAGCACCGATCCGATGGCCGTCATGGTGAAGGTGAGCGTGAGGTCGGAGCCAATCAGCGCGCTTTCCTGTCCAATGGCGAGTCGGTACAGGATGATTCCGAAGTACGCGCCCATAAGCGGGAGCGCGATGATGCCGTCGAGTGCGCAAAGCGCCCCGTACACGCGGATGATGAGCGGGATGGTCTTGCGCTGCTCGGCGGTGAGGTTGTTGGGATCGAGGTCGTTACCGGGCAGGTCGTAGTCGGGGTTGGATGCTGTACCGGCCGCGGCGCTCGTGCTGCTGGTCACGTGCTGCTCCTTGCGTGCGTTCGAAATGGGCTGTGTACTCATGGTACCCGTTTTGGCATGCAAGGGGGGAGCGGGCGGCCTGCGGGCATGGCGTGCACAAAGGGACGCGTACGCATCGGTCGGCGCCGGGGTCGGCTGCGCAGTTCATGCCCAATGGCACGCACGATGGCGTCCTGCCCGGGCTCCGCAATCGCCGCGGCGCAAAACGGCCCGCCGACCGTGTGGTCGACGGGCCGGATGCCGTTATGGGAATCGCGGAGCGCTTACTCGCCCAGCAGCTCCTTCTTGATGGAGGCGGCGGCCTTCTTGCCGGCGCCCATGGCGAGGATGACGGTGGCGGCACCGGTCACGATGTCACCGCCGGCCCACACCTTGGGGTTGCTCGTGCGGCCGTCCTCGTCGGCCTCGATGAGGCCCCAGCGGTTGAGCTCGACGTCGGCGCAGAGCTTGGCGAAGGGGTTGGCCATGGTGCCGATGGCGGTGATGGCCACATCGCAGGGGATCTCAAAGGCGGAGTCGGCCACGGGGACCGGTCGGCGACGGCCGGAGGCGTCGGGCTCGCCGAGCTCCATGCGCTCCAGCTTGACTGCGGACACAAAGCCGTCCTCGCCCTTGATGAACTCGAGCGGGTTGACGAGCTCCAGGATGTGCACGCCTTCTTCCTTGGCGTGATGGACCTCGGCCAGTCGCGCGGGCATCTCGGCCTCGGTGCGGCGGTAGGCCAGCGTCACGCTGTCGGCGCCCAGGCGCAGAGCGGTGCGGGCGGCGTCCATGGCAACGTTGCCGCCGCCGAACACCACGACGTTCTTGCCCTGGCGGATCGGGGTGTCGTAGACGGGGAAGTCGTACGCGTGCATGAGGTTGGTGCGGGTGAGGTACTCGTTGGCACAGTACACGCCGGGCAGGTTCTCGCCCGGGACCTTGAGGAAGCGGGGGAGACCGGCGCCCACGGCGAGGTACAGGGCGTCGAAGCCCTCCTCGTTGAAGAGCTCGTCGGCGTCGAACAGGCGGCCGGCGACGGAATTGTACTCGAAGTGCACGCCGAGCTGCTCCAGGCCGTCGATCTCGCGCTTGACGATCTTCTTGGGCAGGCGGAACTCGGGGATGCCGTAGGTCAGCACGCCGCCGCCGGTGAAGAAGGCCTCGAACACGGTGACGTCGAAGCCCTCGCGTGCGAGCTCGCCGGCGCAGGCGATGCCGGAGGGGCCGGAGCCCACGATGGCGACCTTCTTGCCGTTCTTGGGCTTGCACGCCGGGGCGCGGCCGACCTCGTCGGCCATGTCGCCCACCATGCGCTCGAGTTGGCCGATGGCCACGGCCTCGCCCTTGCGGCCGAGGATGCACTTGCCCTCGCACTGGTTCTCCTGCGGGCACACGCGGCCGCAGACGGAGGGCAGCAGGTTGTCGCCCTTGATGGTTTCGAGGGCGCCCGCCCAGTCTTCATCGCGGATCTTGGAGATGAAGCCGGGGATGTTCACGCCGACGGGGCAACCCTGCATGCACAGGGGCTTCTTGCAGTCGAGGCAGCGGTTGGCCTCGGCGATGGCGTCTTCCTTGGTGAAGCCCGTGTCGACCGGGCGGAAATCGCACGCGCGCTCAGCGGCCGGCTCCTCGTTCGGAGCAGTGCGGGGAGCGCCGATGTTCGGGCGATACTTCTTTACTTCTGGCATGCGCAGGCCTCCTCATGACGCTTGGTGGAAACGGCCTCTTCGCCGCGGTAGCTGGCCTGGCGCGCGGCCAGGTCGTCCCAGTCGACGGCGCTGGCGTCGAAATCGGGGCCGTCGACGCAGGCGAACTTGGTCTCGCCGCCCACCTCGACACGGCAGCAACCACACATGCCGGTGCCGTCGACCATGATGGGGTTGAGGCTGGCGATGATCGGGATGTTGTGCTCGTGGCAGGTGAGGGAGGAGAACTTCATCATCGGCACGGGGCCAACGCAGAAGGCGTGGTCGATTGCGTCCGTCTCGCACAGGCGCGCGAGCGGCAGAGTCACGACGCCCTTCTCGCCCATGGTGCCGTCGTCCGTGGTGACGTATAGGCCGGCGAGCGGCAGTGCGTCGAACTGCTCATGCAGGATGAGGAGGTCCTTGGTGCGGGCACCCATGATGACGTAGACGTTCTTGCCCTGCTCGCAGAGCATACGGGCTACGGGGTAGGCGATGGCCAAGCCCACGCCGCCGCCGATGACGGCCACGGAGTCGCCCTCGATCTCGGTGGGCTTGCCCAGCGGTCCGGTGATGTCGCGGATGAAGTCGCCCTCGTTGAGTTCGGAGAGGCACTTGGTGGTCTTGCCGATCACCATGAAGATGAACTCGATCCAGCCCTCCTCCGCATTCCAGTTGGCGAAGGTGAATGGCACGCGCTCGCCGGTATCGTCGATGCGCACCATGAGGAACTGGCCGGCGTGAGCTTTCTTGGCCATCCTCGGGGCGTGGACGCGGAACTCGAACACCTTGTCCGAGAACTGCGTCTTTTTCAGGATTTCAAACATAGAACCCCTCTCTGATTGGTCGGGGGCGTTTGCGCAGGTAGCGCGCACGAGTTCCCCGATGAAGCCTAAGCGGCATATGCGCATGGCGAATATGCGCATACGGTGTTCAGTATACCGCGCGTTTCCCATTCGGGGTTCGAACCGATGTGCTATCGGGCCAATGGTGGGCCGTTGTTCGGTGGGCGTTGCTGGGAAGCAGCTAGGGATAGTTTTACAACGACTGCCCGGCGGTGTTCGTTGGCGTCTCCATCTCAATTCGGTGCCTGTCCCTAAATTGAGGTTGGGCTCCTAGTGCTTGCCGTTGGATCCCGCGCCGCCGTTGACGTGGTCGCGGGCAAAGATGACGCCGCGCGTCACGGCCAGCGCGGCGGCCTCAGCGGCGGCTTGCGTCATAAAGCCGAAATCCTCGGCCTCCTTGGCGCGCAGTTGCTTGAGCACGAAATCGGCCACGGGCATACGTCCCGGAGGGTCGCCAATGCCGGCGCGGACGCGCGAGAAGTCGCGACTGCCGAGTTTGTCGATGATGGAGCGCAGGCCGTTGTGGCCGGCGTGCCCGCCGCCGACCTTAACGCGTACGTCGCCCGCTGGGATGTCCAGCTCGTCGTGGATCACGAGCAGCTCTTCGGGCTTCACTTTGTACTGCGCGCAGAGCTTGGAGATGGGCCCGCCGCTCGTGTTCATGTACGACTGGGGCTTGACCAGCACGACTTCGCGCTTGCCGCCCTCCTCTTCGGGGTCGTTCACGCTGATGAGCGCGACCTCGGCGCCCGCCTGGTTCTTCCAATAGCTTACGCCCGCCTGCCGAGCGAGGATGTCGATGGCGCAAAAGCCGGCGTTGTGGCGGGTAGCGGCGTACTCGTCGCCGGGGTTGCCGAGGCCGGCGACCATACGGGTTTTCTTGGGCTGTGCTGCGGCCATGAGGTCTCCTTGCTGTTGATACTTCCCGCAGAACATGGTGCGTGTGCCGTGCGGCGCTGTCAACGACCCCCGCAGGGAGAGCATAAGTTGGGCGATGCCCCCGTGAGTTCCGAGGGGCTTACAGAAAACGGGTGCACCAATCGCTAATAGTGGGGGGAGGCGCATCGTTGCGAGCATAAAAACTGCCAGATAGCTTTGATAATGAACCAACACACAAAGTTGACAAAGTGTGCGGGGGGGGGGCTATAACTAATAAATCCTGTGTGTCTAATCGTAGGGGTCGTTTTCGACCCTGCGCCGCGTCCTTGGCGCGACGGCACGAGATGGTGTGGAAGATGTTGGCTCGGATTTGGAACGCGGTGCTGGCGGTACTGCTTGCGCTGGTTGCCGCATTGGTCATAGTGTTTGCGGGGGTTCGCTTGATCGGACTCACCCCGTATGCCGTGCTTTCCGGATCGATGGAGCCGGAGCTTCCCGTGGGGTCGCTCATATATGTGCGCGCCGTCGACCCATCTGAGGTCGTGGTCGGCGATGCCATCACGTTCAAGCTTGAGTCGGGCACGCTCGTGACCCACGAGGTCTATGAAATCGATTCCGCCGCGCGCGAGTTCAAGACACATGGTATCGCCAATGTTGACTCACAAGGAAATATCTCGCCCGATGCGGCGCCGGTCCCGTGGTCGAGCCTGGCGGGCTCGGTCGTGGCGTGCGTGCCGCTTCTGGGCTACGTCAACGTGTTCGTCACGCAGCCGCCGGGGGTCTTCATGGTGATCGCCGGCGTGGCCGTCGTGATCGGCGTGAGCATCGTGATCGAGCTGGTGGGCGCCGGCAGGCACGACAAGCGGGAGGCGGCCCACGCCCCCAAACACATGAGGTGACACGGGGCGCGATGCGCCTTGGCACACGGGAAGGATCCGAAAGCAGAAAGGATGTACACCATGGATTCGAAACAGACGGGCAGGAAGAGGACGGGCCTGGTGGTTGCGCTTGCGCTCTGCTGCATCCTCGCGGTGGGTGGCGTCTTTGCGTGGTTTAGCGCGCAGGATAGCAAGACCAACACCTTCGTGCAGGGCAACGGCGTGACCGAGCCCGAGAAGAAGCCCGACCCCACCAAGCCTGAAGGCGGCGGGGAAGGCAGCACTGAGGATAAAAAGTCGGATGATAAGTACATCACCGAGACCGAGTGGAATGATAATTCTGCAATCACCCCGGGCGCCATTGTTCCCAAGAACCCCAATGTTGGCATTGGCAAGACCTCCAAGGACGCATATGTATTTATGGAGGTTGAGAATAACCTCGGCGCGAATGCGTACTTCGTTCTGGGCAGCAACTGGGCTCCCGTTTATGGCAAAGCGACCGCATACAACGGCGAGTACGATGTCACCATCAGCGGGGACAAAAAGACTCGTTGCTACACCAGCGGCTTGTTCGTGTATGTGGGCGACTCCAAAGCCGTCGACGAAACGGGCATGGCGATGCTGAAGCATGATCCGAAGGGCGTAAAGGACATGTACACGGGCGAAGCCTTCAACAAGGTTTACACCAATTCCAACTTCACCCTTGATGCGAATAAGACCATCGAGGTTAAGGCGTATATGGCCGCCGCGTCTGCTGATGGTGAGGATATGACTAGCCAGGACGTCAAGAACGAAATCATCGCCAAGGCTAATGCATGGTCCGAAAGCAATCCTAAATAAGGATCGGTTTGCCTGTCCGCACTGATTGACGTGCGGGCTCGATTGCCGGGGCGAGAGCCGCTCTCGCCCCGGTATCCCGCGTTATGAGAAAGGGGGTCTGCTCATGCCTGCGGATAACGCGCAAGCTAAGGCCGACTCAACGAAGACACGCATGCGGCTCTGGGTGCTCCTGGCCGCAGTGATCTGCGTGTTCGCCGCTGCGCAGACCCTCTCTGTCATCACGCGTGAGAAGCCGTTTCTCGATCGTCTGCAATTCGGCACGGTCGGGATCGAGACTTCCATCACCACTATTGACGAGACCGGTGCGGAGATCCCTGCGCCCGAAGGCGGCGAGCTGGGTACCGGGTCGGTCCACATGGAGCGCATCGTCCGCGTGAAGAACACGGGCGGCCACGCTCTGTTCATCCGCGCCAAGCTGCGCTTCGAGTGCATCGATGCCGCCGGAACGCCGCACCCGGCCGACGACCTCGTTTCCTACGACGTCGGCAACGACGCGTGGATCCAGCGTAACCCGTCCGATGGCTACCTATATCTCACTGCCGCGCTCGAGCCTGGCGAGATTTCAGAGCCTGCCGTCACCGGTGTGGACGTGGATACCGCCGCCGCCATCGCCCGCCATGGGGAGGGGTGCACCTACCGCTTGGTGGCCGACGGCTACGGCGTGCAGAGCGAGAACCAGAAGAGCGACGACGTGCTTGAGGCTGAGGGGTGGCCGGCATGATGAGCAGCGTGAAGAGGCAACCGGGCGGTATTGCTCACGATGCCCGCGTTGAAACGAGGACGGCGGCGCATGGCGGCCGCGGGCTGCGCGCAGTGGCAGGCGAGGGTGCTCCTGCGCCCCGGAGTCCAAGAGGCGTCGTCCTGGCTGCCGTGCTGGGCGCCCTCGTCCTGGCGGTCTGCTCGCTCGCAGTGCCTCAGGGGGCGCTGGCCCTCGACCGCGGTGTCGATCCCATCCTGGTGCACGACGTCGATGAGATGATCGAGCTCATCAAGCAGTCGCGCGGCATGGTGGACGGAAACTACATGAGCTTCGAGGGCAAGACGATCGCGCTCGAAGCCGACATCGATTTCACATCCATTCCCGACGGCGAGGGAAAGATCGACCAGATCATCACCGAGCTGGGGTCGCTCACCTTCGGCGATAAGGACCACCCCTTCAGGGGCGAGTTCGACGGCCGCGGCCACTACATCAGGCACCTCGACTACCATCGCGACCTGTGGAAACCCAAGGCGAACACCGGCCTGTTCAGCTTCACCGAGGGCGCCTACCTGCATGACGTGCACTTCTCCGATTGCTACGTCGGCGCGGATTTCCGCGGCGGCGTGCTGGTGGGCCAGGCCAGAAACACGCGCATCGAATCGGTGCGCATGGAGGACTGCACCATCTCGGTCACGCCGGCCAACAACGCGGTGTCGCTCATCACCAACGCGGGCGTCATGGGCGGCATCATCGCGGGCGAGATGCTCGACAAGTCGTACATGTACGACTGCACCGTCCAGGGAGGCCGTGCGGTGAACAACTCCGTCGTCGCCGTCTCGGGCCTGGGCGGCGAGGGCTTGTACCTGGGTGCGCTCGTGGGCTCGGCGGAGGACTCCCAGATCGAGTATTGCCGTGTGCTCCCCAACAATCAGTACTACATCGATCGGTCGGCGAAGCCTGATACCAGCGTGTACGCTCGCGACGACAACGGCCATTACAAATATCAAACCGAGGTCTACAACCGCTACGAGGTGGCGGTCGGCGCCGTGGCGGGCCAGGGTGTGTATGCAGGCGGTATCGTGGGCTATACCAACGACGTCGATGTGGTGGACTGCTTCTCCACGGCATGGGTGCATACCTGGGTCGCCAACTACGTAGGCGTGGGTTCGGGCAACATCGGCTACGTGGGTGGCATCATCGCGCATGCGAAGAGCGGGAGCGAGGGCGCCAACGCGAGCCAGGTCATCCGCTGCCATTACGCCGGCAACATGGAGAGCTATCAGTGGAACGCCGTCGCCGTCATCCCCATCATCCAGAGCAACGTGTACCTGTCCGGCCTGGTGGAGCGCGACTGGAACGAGGATACGGGTCTCTACAACTCGTACTTCAAGCGCAACGATATCGTGGGCAAGGACTCTGCCATCAAGCCGCATCCCAACGGTTACGTACGCGCCTGGGGCGACTGGCTGGGCCTCAACTATAGCGGCGGCGAGCACGGCCCGTCTGCCCAGGGCTTCAGCTACGGCCCCATCGTGGACGACGCGAAGTACGCCGACCGCCTGTTCTGGGAAGGGGAGGGCTATGACTTCGAGGGAGATGAGGTGCGCCTCTCCACGATCGACAACCAGATCCCCGGTCATGTGAACAAGTGGATCATGGACGACTACCTGGGCATCCCCGTCCACGGCGACTCCGTGAAGGCCACGCTCGACTTCCCGGGCGCGGGCGACGTGACCATCTCGCAATCCACGCTCGGCAAAGAGCAGAAGACGGCCGACCCGTACAACTTCGCGGTGCAGCCAGTGAGTGCCAACGAGACCGAGCTGACGTTCACGGCAACGGTGAACAACGACCGCGCTGCGAACACGGCGCTGGCCATGGTGTCTTCCGATGCCAACGAGGGCTTCCGTTTCCAGGGGTGGTTCCGCAACAAGGGCGTGACGTCCAACCATATCCAGCAGGGCAAGCACGCGTTCTTCGACCCCATGGTGCCGCCCGAGCCGAACGGCGAGCAGGTGAGTGCCGAACTTGAGCACGTGGCGACCAATTCTGGAACGGGCGCCGACGAGGGCGCCCAGTTCTCGGATAACGACCTGTTTGTTGCCTACTACCAGGCCCAGGTGCTGTTCCACGATGTGAAGGGCGACGTGATCGACAAGGACAGCTCTGCAACGGAGGCGACGCCGCAAACGGATGACGATTGGTACAACCACCAGGACGCGCTGCCCGGCGTGGGCGAGCCGAAGGCCGACCGCGAGGGCGGCGAAAACGCTCCGGTGGCCGGTGCCGCGAAGTTCCTGGGCTGGACCACGCAGAAAAACAAAGTTACCGGTGGCGGTTGGCCCGATGTGACCACGCCCGAGCTCAATGCCATGAAGGCCAGCGGCACGTTTTTCGAGGGCGGCGAGCCTATCGAGCGTCCCATGGACCTGTATCCCGTCTACGCATCGCTCGGCGCCAACATCAATGTGATCGCCGAGGGTCACGAGCTCGATTCGACCAGTTCGGATGTGAATGTGCGCGAAGGCGTTGCTCAGGCTACGGTCACTGCGAAAGACGGAAAATACGAGCTGGGAATCAACGGCCTCAGTGCCGAAGGCGCATTGCCCGATGGCTACCGCTTCCTGGGCTGGTACGAGGTCAAGCAGAACGCGAACGGCGAGCCGGTGTATAAGGAGAAGCCGGACGTGGTGTATAACGCGGCGGGTGATAGGTCTACGGCGTATCAGTACGAGTTCGGCAGGAAGTTGAGCGGCGATCCGGTGGTGACGATTCCCGACGATGTCGACCTAACGCAGAAGCATTACTACTACGCCCGCTTTGAGTACCGCGTGGATTACTACGCCTCGGCGTATCTTATGGGTGGAATCGCTGAATGGGAATCCCCTCGTTTGTATACGGAGCGCTGGAAGACGTATTGTTCCAGCTTTGACAAGCTGAGGGGTCCTGAGTTTTATCGCGAAACCATCGACCACTGGTCTTTGAACGAAATGATTGGCGGCCATGTTTCCGGCGATGACGCCGCAACGTTGCTCGCGGGTGGCATTGTTGCCCATCATGTAGTGAATGGGCATAACGAAAAAACTAGTGGTGGCGTGTACGATATCGTTGCCACGTTCGATTTTCCCAATTCCGCACGTATCTACATGAGTGGCAACCCCGATAATATCGGTAAAAACTTCGAGCTGAAAGCTGAGCCAACAGACCCCGCAGGGTTTAAGTTCATCGGATGGTCGTGGCAGCAGAATAGCAACGAGGGAACCAGCCCGAACAATCCGTGGGAGACGGGTGCACACTTCACCAAGCCGAATCGCTATTCATATGAGGCCCATCTTGTTGCTCAGGTGAGATTTGTTGACGCTGGCGAAAATGTCGGAGACAAGGTGGTGAGCCGTGCGTATTCGGATTATGCCGGTGATGCGGGGTTCACAGATGGATTCCAGAAGGTGTTCATGGAGTCGGATTCTGAGTACGAATTCCGCTATTTGAAATACACCGGTGGCGATGCAAGCGAAGAGCCTAATGGGTTGAAGGTCGCTATCGAAGCGTCTCCGTCTGATGAATATATGCAGAAGAAGCGCCCCGATTCGCTGTTCCTGGGCTGGATCGACAAATACGAGCTTAAAGCGGGAACGATGACGGAGGGCGAGTACGAGAGCCTATATAGCGAAGATACGCGTACGGCGAAGGTATCCATCGACACGATCGAGCCGTATTTGGTCAAGGAAGACCGTCTATGCGATCGCCCCATGATGCTGTATCCCGTGTATGCAGACTACAGTTGCGAGACTACGACCAATATCACGCGTGGCACTGCACTGACTGAGCCTGCGAACCCTGAAATCACCCCCGCGTTGGCCGATGTGGCAATTAACGGTGACGGCACCAAGACTGTTGCGGTGAAGGCCGACATCGAATCGGCTACGGTTGAGAAGTATTCGCTGGCATCTTGGACCATCGAGAGTCCCGAGGGCACGGTGATTGACACCATCCGCGCGACGGACGGTAACGGCAATCCGGTCACGAGCGGCGGCGCAGCCGTGGGCAACGACAACGCGAAGCTCGTCTACACCATCAAGGCCGGCTCCCATTACGTGATCGTGGCGAACTACGAGGCGACCCGCGATGCTGAGCTGGATGTGACGTATCACGTGCGTCCCTCTGGTGAAGCAGGCTCCGCGACCAAGGTTGTCGCAAAGAAGGCGGGCGAGCCGCTCGGCCGCGGCCCGGTGCCGGAGTTCAAGGTGGATGGCGCCGCCTTTGTGGGCTGGACCGAGCAACAGCCCGCCAAAGGCGCCGAGTACCTCATGTTCGATGCGGCCGACGCGTCCAAGATGGTTGACGAATACACGATTGTTGAGCACTCGATGGAGTTGTGGCCGATATACCGCATCATCGGCACCGAAGGCGATCAGGCCAACGTGCGCGTGAATTCGAACATCGACAATACGGACGGCGTCGGCGTGGATCACCGTCGTGCGACGGTGAAAACCGCAAGCACCCCGCAGGGCCCACAGACTTACGTAGCGCTTGAGGCCGATGCGGTGGACGGCTATAAGTTCATCGGCTGGTACAAGGATTACATTGACATGACCGTCGACGCGGATGGCAAGGCCACGGTTGAAGGCACGCCCGTGCCGGGCAGTCGCGTGACGGGCGATGAGATGTTTGCCGGCAATCTCTATACCGCGGTCTACCAGAAGACGCAGGTGTACAAGGTGGTTTACCACTTCCCGGACATGGACGGGGCGGACGGTCCGCTCGAGGCAAGCACGGACACGATCGAGTTCACCGCCGATGACAAATCAGCTTTTGTGCAGAAGATAACTGTCCAGAAGCCCATAATCGGACCCGACGGCAACCCTGTCTATAACCCCGACGGCACGCCTCAGATGGAGGACGTCGAAGTTGAGGCTACGGTCGTCGGCGGCGAGCAGACGGCCGCCATGGAGGGCTTCCTGTCCAAGAAAGACGCCGAGGGCCAGGTGAAGGAGCTCTTCAAGGAGTGGGAGTGGAAGAAATCCGACACGGAGACCGTGCCTTGGGATGCGTTCTGCAGAGCTTCCATTGTCGAGAGCATGACGAATGCGGGCGTGACGGAGATGCACCTGTATCCGGTGACGCATCGCCTGAACGCACTTGACCAGGATGGCGCGCCGTACGCCGCTTCCAATCTGGTGTGGCAGATAGACCCTGCAGCACTGGAAAAGGAAGTTGCCGATCCCAACGCCGAAGGCGCAACGCCCGCCGTCAAGATTGCGTTCGGTCCTCGCACGCTTTATTTGGGTGACACCCTGACTGTCCATATGGATCAGGTTCACTATGCGAAGCCTGAGGCGGACCGTGCGGCTTCTGTCGACGGCAAGCTCGTTGCCATCTTCGACAACTTCGACTTTACGAAGGCCAAACAGCTCGACAAGAAGGCGACGGGGCATCTGGGCGTGGGCCATGAAGGCGATGCCGTGTTCGAGTTCGATACCACAGGTTCGCTGACGATCGAAAAGACCGCTCCGCTTATGGCTGCCGGCTCCACCTTCACCTTTACGGTGACTGAATGCGACGAGAACGGTGAGGTTGCGCAAGATGCTAAGAGCGCGACGGTGACCATGACTGCACAGGACAACGGCCAGGGCGCGGCAACCGCTTCGGAGACGATCAACGTGCCGTGGGGTTACTACAAGGTTGTTGAAACCAGCTGGGGCTGGCGCTACAGCCCGACGTATCAGTTCTTCGAAGGCGGCATGACCGTCGAAGGTAGGCCGGATAACGTCGTGCTGGTCCGCAGCCAGGGCACGGCCAAGGTGACCAACGCGCTTACGAACGACAAGTACCTCGACGGCGAGGACCGTGCGAAGAACGTGTTCGGAGTCGGCAGGAATCCGGTTGAGAATGGAGGTGGGCGCTGATGGCGATCGGCAAGCGCGATAGGGACCGTCTTGGGGCGGGCACGCCTCAGGGCTCCCGGGGCGCCCATTTCCGCCCCGTCGGCAGCGCCGATGCGTGCGGGTGCGCTGGGGAGCCGACACTGGGGGGCGCGCCGGTGCGTCGCGGCGGCCGGCGTCCCCTCAAGCGCGCCGTGATCGTCGCCGTCGCCGTGCTCGCCATGTGCGGTGCCGGCGGTGCGGTGGCGTGGTTTGGAGTGCAGGACAACGTGCTCAACACGTTCACGCGTGGCGAAATTCAGCCTTCCATCGAAGAAGCGTTCGATGCCTCTTCCACGGTCAAAGAGAACGTCTTCGTGAAAAACGAAGGTACGGCGCCGGCATACATGCGTGCGACCGTATCCATCTATTGGGAAGACAAAAATGGCAACCAGCTCTGGGATGCGCCGCAGGAGGGCCAGGGCTATTCGATCACGTGGGGCGATGCCCTTACGGCGTCTACGGGCGAGCGCTGGATCAAAGGCGCCGACGGCTATTACTACTGGTCCGTGCCCGTGGAGGCTGGTGGCAAAACCGAGAATCTCATCGACGAGGTTCGACAGACGGGCACGGTGGCGGGCAAAAGCCTTGTGGTCGATATCTCGACTCAGGCTTTGCAGGCCAATTTGTCTGCCGGCGAAGGGTTCGACAAGGTGTGGTCGGCATCGAGCGGCCTTGCGGTCGGCGTCGACGGTGTGCTTGTGAGGAAGTAGGAGGCGATATGGTGAAGAGGCTTTTCGCAACGATGGCCGCTGCCTGTGCCTTCGTGCTCGCTTTCGGCTTGCCGTCCGTTGCCTGCGCGGCTCCCGCAGTTGGCGAGCCGTTGGTGGTGTACGACGGTGCGGCGAAGGCGTGGCACGGCGAGAACCTGCAGGAACAGGATGTTATCGCGACGGCTGCCGACGTCTTGCCCGGAGACGTGATCGTGCAAGAGTTTCAGCTCGCCGCCCGCCATGTCGAGCGGGGCGTGACGCTGAGCATGCGCCCCGATGCACCCGGCGCGACGCTGGACGCTTTGGGTGATGCGATGATCGAGGTGCGCGATGATGCGGGTTCGCTCGTCGCGCAGGGAACGCTCACCGAGCTCGCCTCGGCGGAGGGGGCACCCCTCGCCCTCGGTGCCTATACCGCCGATAGCGCTCGGGGCCTGCGCATAACGATGGCGGTGCCCACGAGCCTCGGCAACGAGGCGCAAGACCAGTCGTATGAGATCAAGTGGATCTTCACCGCCCAAGAAGATGGCGAGAGCGTATCGGCGGGGTCCGACGACCTCCTTGCGCAGACAGGCGATAACTTGCTCAGCACCTACGGTCCGTTTGTTTTCGGTGTACTGGGCGTGCTGTTAATTACGGGCGCCATCATTCTAAAGAAGCGGCGGTAGTTCAAGGCAACGCTGTCAATCCCGCGTTTAGTCGCGTCTTATGTCATGACGCGGGGGCTGTCTATTTTGAGAGGGCGGCCGCCTGGGCGCGCATTCCGTGATGACCATGCAGCCACGTGGCCCGCCGATGCGGATCGGCGGTGTTAACGACCCCGCAGGGAGAGCATAAGTTGCTGATGGTCTCGAAGCCCTCGCAGCGCTACACGGGCTTAAGCCCCACCGCACCTCGAAGGGCGTTGAGCAGGTTTGCCTGCTTGGTGCGATGGCCTTTTCCTTGGTACCTAAACCGCACGTGGGCAAAGCGGTATATGATGCGCGCGATGGCTTCGAGCGCTTGGATGTCGCGCATTTGGTCGCGTTGAATAACGATAACGATGATACCCATGCAGCGAAGGCCGTTGTTGCGGTTGCCGTCGTGGATGCGAGCGGGGAGCTCCTCGTGCCCCGTGCCGTTGTATTCAACGTCGACGTTGGCTGCGGGAATGAAAACATCGGCAACGGCATAGGGCATGCCCGATGACATGAGCACTGCGTCATGCGTAAAGTCGATGCAGTGGTTGAGCAGCATGCCGTCGGGTAGCGCGGCGCAATTAAAGCCCCCGTACTGCATGGGGAATCCGAGCATGCAGTACTGGATGGTTTCTGCCGGCGAGGCGGAATTGGGTGCGACGAGGTCGACCGCTCGGCGAAAGGCATGGTCGCGGCTGCTTTTGGTCCACTTCGCGATTGCCCTGAGTTGCTTTATGGTGGCTGCGGGCTCGCATGAATAATGGGTCTGTTCAATCTCGACCTGCTGGTTGCCGTGTGTGCGGTGCGTTGCTGCTCCGTCGGGCGCGCCAAGGGACGTGTCGGAGACGTCGTTAATCTCTGGGTCGATCTCGGTGGAGGTGTCGAGGCCGCTGAGGTGCGTTTCGGCTGACGCGGAATTGGGGATCCGGATGCCGTCCATTGACGACCACGTTTCGCCCCTCGCAATGGAAAGCGTTGCATCGTGAGGCAGGGAATACGTTCCAAGAAGCTCCATGAGGAGCGTGGCGATTTCTGGGACGGAGCGGCCACGCGAATAGAGATATGCGGTGAACGCGGGGGAGGTGCAGTAAAGACCGCGCTCGATTTCGAGGATGGATCCAGCGGGAAGATCGCGCGACATAACATGGCACGTCAGGGGCTTTCTGGCTCGGCGACATATTGGGTCAGATACGAGAACGTCAAGGCGCTCACCGTCCTCGCCATTCCAAAGGGCATAGCGACCAAGATAATCAAAATCGAGTGTCGAGAGGTTGGGCTTGCAATTCGCTAGAACTCGGCGTTGTTCGGCGACGGTAAGCGACCTCCACGGAACGGCAGAATACGCCCCTCGTGCACGCCTGATTGCGCGCAAGGCCGAAATATGTGAAAAAACAAGTGCGTCCATGTAAAGAAGCTACATCAAGGCGCGCGCCCGTGGCACGAGAAACGTGAATTGGGAAAAGTGGCTAAAAATTACCGTTTTGTATCGTCCGTCGGCTGCTGGCGGACGATTCCGACGGTCTTGGGCTCTTGTGGTCAAAGAAAACGCGGCGAAACTGCTTAAAAATGGGCACAAACAAGCGAATAGGGCCGAATGAGGGTGGTTGATGGCACCAAGAACTGCTTCTAGGATCATTTGAGGGATACAAAACGGTAATAATTAGCCATTTTTCTAGAACCTAGATGCTTCTTAGTGGAGCACCATGGAGGTAAGGCTCTCCATGAACGAAAACGGAGTTGATCGGAAAGAAAAAGCCCCCGTTTCCCAGGCTCCAGCCTGGAAGACGGGGGCAACCTGCCGCAGAACTCTGCTTGGTGCAGCTATGAGCGCGGCTACCTTACATGGCGAAGTCGCCGCCCACGAGCGTGCTTACGGACTGCTCGTAGTACACGGCGGAGATGGTCTCGGCGAACTCACCGGCGACGGAGATGGTCTTGATCTTGCCGCCCTCCTCAACGGGGATGGCGTCGGTGACCAGGCACTCGACGATAGGCGCATCGTTCAGGCGCTGGATGGCCTCGCCGGAGAAGATGCCGTGGGTTGCGCACACGTAGATGTCGCCCGCACCGAGAGCCTTGAGCTCGCGCACGTTGGCGCACAGGGTGCCGGCGGTGTCGATCATGTCGTCGTTGATGATGCAGGTCTTGCCCTCAATATCGCCAATGATGCCCATGACTTCGGCCGCGTTGTGGCGTGGACGGCCCTTGTGCGCGATGGCGAGGCTGCAGCCGAGCATGTCGGAGAGCTTCTTGGCGGCCTTGGCGCGACCCACGTCGGGGGAGACAACGACCAGATTGTCGGTATCGAAGCCCTTGGCGTCATAGTAATCGGCAAAGAGCGGCAACGCGGAAAGGTGGTTCACTGGGATGTCGAAGAAGCCCTGAATCTGGCCCTGGTGCAGGTCGAGCGTGATGATGCGGTCGACGCCGGCGCACTCGAGCAGGTTGGCGACGAGGCGGGCGGTGATGGGCTCACGCGGGCCGGCCTTGCGGTCCTGACGGGCGTAACCGTAGTGGGTGATGACGGCGGTGATGGAGCGGGCGGAGGCGCGCTTGGCGGCGTCGGTGGCGATGAGGAGCTCCATCAGCATGTCGTTGACGTTCCCGCCGGCGACGGACTGGATGAGGAACACGTCGGCGCCACGGACGGTCTCGTCGTAACGGGCGTAGATCTCGCCGTTGGCGAACTGCTTGAGGGTGAGTCCGGAGAGCTCAACGCCGAGCTGGTTGGCGATCTTCTGGGCGAGCGGACGGTTGGAGGAACCGGAGTACACTCGCAGGATCTTGCTCATATCAACGGTCTTCTTGGGATCGGTTGTTGGCATGACTTCTCCTTTATACGCCACAACATCCATACACCTTCTATATATTAGCCACTTTGCCAGCTATTTGACCATCGATAATCCGCCCAAGGAAACTTCATCGGTGAGAGGGGCGGTATTTCAATTGGGGACAGGTACAAATTGAAAATATGTTGGGCCTGCGGCGTTCATGAAAAAGCCGGCCTTCCGAAGTGACGGATGGCCGGCGGACCCTTGGCGAAGCACCTCGGGCGGCATGTTCAATTTGTGCCTGTCCCCAATTGAAACTTAGAGGCGAGCGCGGCGCTTCTCGGTGTAGCCCTCGATGATGCGCTGGTCGCTACGCTCGACGGCGAGCGCGCCGCTGGGCACGTCACGTGTGATGCAGCTGCTCGCGCCGGTGATCGCGTCGTCGCCGATGTTCACGGGGGCGACCATCATGGTGTCCGAGCCAATGAACGTGCGGTCGCCGATGGTGGTGGCGTGTTTGTTCTTGCCGTCGTAGTTGCAGGTGATGGAGCCCGCGCCCACGTTGACGCCGGCGCCCATGGTGGTGTCGCCAATGTAGGAGAGGTGCGGCACCTTGGAGCCCACGCCAATGGTGGACTTCTTGATCTCCACATGCGTGCCCACGTGCGCGCGGTCGAGCAGGTGCGTACCCGGGCGCAGGTAGCAGCGGGGGCCGCAAGTGACGCCGTTCTCGATCGCAACATCGATGGCCACGGTTTCGTCGAGCGAACAGTTGTCGCCGGCGACCACGTTGGTGAGGCGGGTGTTGGGGCCGAGCTGGCAGCCCTCTCCGATGCGGCAGGTGCCGATGAGGTGGGTCTGCGGCCACACGACCGTGTCGCGACCGATTGTCGCGTCGGGGGAAATCCACGCCTGGGCGGGATCGATGAACGTGACGCCCTCGGTCATGAGGTGCTCGTTGATGCGGTCGCGCGCGATGGCGGTGAGCTCGGCGAGCTGCACGCGGCTGTTCACGCCCAGGCCGTCGCGGTAGTCATCGCAGTGGAAGATGGTGACGGCATGGCCGTGGCCCTTGAGGATCTCGACCATGTCGGGCAAGTAGTACTCAGCCTGCGCGTTGTCGTTGCCGATTTCGCCGATGTGGGCGGCGAGCAGCGCACCGTCGAAGGCGTAGCAGCCGGCATTGCATTCCAGCAGCTCGGCATCCTGCTCGGGCGTGCAATCCTTCTGCTCGATGATGCGGTTGACCGAGCCGTCTGCGGCGAGCTCGATGCGGCCGTAGCCGAAGGGCGCAGGCGGAGTGAAGGTGAGCACCGCACCGGCGTGTGTGCCGTTGGCGACCGTGTTGGCGAAGGTGCGGATGGTGTCGGCCTGGATGAGCGGCAGGTCGCCGTTGAGGACCACGATGGGTCCGGCATCGATGCCGGTGGCCTCCAGCGCGCAGCGGACGGCGTGACCGGTGCCGAGGCGCTCGGCCTGCTCGACGCACTCGACGACACCGGCGGCAGGCGTGCCCTCATAGGCACTGGCGATCATGGCGCGGACCTCATCGGAGTGGCTACCCACAACAACGATGACGCGGTTGCAGCCCGCCGCGAGCGCGGAGTCGATGACCCAACAGGCCATGGGCTTTCCCAAAATCTTGTGAGACACTTTGGCATGGTTTGACTTCATGCGCGTGCCCTCGCCGGCGGCCATTACAATCGCGGTAACATCCATATATGGCTCCCAAAGATTGGTTGCAGGTTCCACGCGCGCATGGCGCGCGTAATGCGATGATACCGCAGCGTGGGAGGCGGATGGTGCGCACCGGGGGATGCGCGTGCAATTGTCACAGGGGAGGTGCGCTCTTGGCTCGGGCAGTACGACACACGGCGTTCGACGCCATGCACCCCGTGGTGCCCGCGGTGTTCATCACGATCACGCTCGCTCTTACCATGTTTTCGATGCATCCGGTCTTGGTGGCTATCTCGTTCGCCGGCGGATTTGCATACGCGGCGTGCGCGCGCGGCATCTGGGCGGCGCTGGGGTCACTGCGCTGGCAGCTGCCGGTGGTTCTCGTGATCACCCTGGTGAACCCCCTGTTCGTCCACATGGGGTCGACCGAGCTGTTCGTGTTCTTTGGGCGACCGGTCTTTATGGAGAGCCTGCTCTACGGCTGCGCGATGGCGCTTTTGTTCCTCGCGAGCGTTCAGTGGTTCGCCGCCGCCTCCGCGATGCTTTCGTATGACAAGGTTTTGGGCTTGTTGGGAAATTCGATTCCCGTTGTGGCACTTATGGTCTCGATGACGATGCGCCTGGTGCCGAGGTTTTTGAGGCAGGGTCGCGCGATTGCGTCAGCGCAGGATGTGGCGCGGAGCTGCGCGGTGTCTGCGGGGGGCGGTGCTGAGAACGGTGCAGAGGCGAGGTCGAAGAAGCACGGTTCGCAGGGGCCGCGTGCGTCGCGGGCGAGCGCGGAGGCCGTTGTCGGCGCGTCGGAGTGGCACCTGCCGTTGAGATCGGGGGGACGCGCTGCCCGGGGTCGAGGGCTGCCCGCCGGCGTTGCGAGCCGGTTGCGTCAGAGCTCCGTGCTCATGGGGTGGGCTATGGAGGACTCGCTTGAGACGGCCGACGCCATGCGCGCCCGGGGCTGGGGCGCCTGCAAGCACAGGACGACCTACATGCCGTATCGGTTCACGCCGCGCGATGCCGCCGCGGCGGCGATGCTGCTGATGGGAGGGCTCCTGTGCGCGTGGGTCTCCTGGACGTTGACCGCGCCCTACGCGTTCTACCCGCGTCTTAGCCCTATTGATATGTGGTGGGGGTACCTGCCGTACGCAGCCTGGATGTTCACGCCCGCCGTGCTCCATATATATGAGATGAGGAGATTCACATGAGCGATTGCCAAGCCGGTACGGGCAACAGGGGGCTCGGCGTGGATGACGGAGGGCCCTGTGCGGACGATGGGCTTTGCACGGGCGGCACGGGGTGTCGTGCGGACGACGGCGGAGCTCGCGCGCAGGCCGAAGCCCCCGCACATGCGCTTGCCCCGGCGCTCTCTTTCCAAGGTCTGACTTTTTCCTATCCCGATTCGCCCGCGCCTGTTCTAGAGGATGTCTGCCTGAGTATCGAGCCGGGCGCGTTTGCCCTTTTGGTGGGCGATACCGGTTCGGGCAAGTCCACCCTGCTGTCGCTGGTGAAGCCGCAGATTGCGCCAGTTGGCCGCCGGGCAGGATCGGTTCGGGTATTCGGGCATCCGGTGGACGACCTTTCGGACGAGGAATCTGCCCGTACGGTGGGGTTTGTCTTTCAGGATCCCGACAACCAGATCGTGTGCGACAGCGTATGGCACGAGATGGCGTTTGGCCTGGAGAACCTGGGCGTTCCCCAGGCCGAGATGCGGCGTCGCGTGGCGGAGGCGGGGTATTTCTTTGGCATGGGCGACTGGTTTCGCTGCGCCACGGACGCGCTCTCGGGCGGGCGCAAACAACTTCTGGCCTTGGCATCCACGCTGGTGATGCAGCCGCGCCTGCTGCTGCTCGACGAGCCCACCGCGCAGCTTGATCCCATTGCGACCAAGAATTTCCTGCATGCGCTGTTTCGCGTGAATCGCGAGCTGGGCTGTACGGTGATCGTGGCCACCCATGCGCCGGAGCTCATGGCAGATTACGCCACGTGCGCGTTCGAGCTGCGGAGCGGCCGCGTGCACGAGGTGGCGCTCGAGGAGTTTGGCCGCCGCGTTTCCATACGAGGAGCTGCAGGCGAGGCGGCTGCTACGACCACGCACGCTGGTCGGATGCGCGCCGGTGCCGCGAACGGCGGCACTGCCGTCGAGGTGCGTGGTGCGTGGTTTCGCTATGGACGCGACGAAGATTGGGTCCTGCGCGGCACCGAGCTGTCCGTGCGCACGGGCGATCTGCACGCACTGGTGGGTGGCAATGGCTGCGGAAAGTCCACGCTGCTGGCGCTGATGGCGGGAACGAAACGCGTACAGAAGGGTGCCGTTTGCATCGATGTGCGCGAGAGGGCCCTACTGCCGCAGAACCCCAAGGCATTGTTCGCCGAGGAGTGCGTGCTAGACGAGCTTATGGAATGGTCGAGCGTTGGAGCTTACGGGCCGCAAGAGGTCGAGGCCATGCTTTCGAGGCTCGGCCTTGCCGACCGCGCTGCTGCGCATCCGTATGATTTGTCGGGCGGTCAGCGTCAGCTGCTTGCCTTGGGCAAGGTGCTCCTGGTACGGCCGCGCTTGCTGCTGCTCGATGAGCCCACCAAGGGGCTCGACCGCGCGGCTCGCCGCAGGGTCGCGGAGGTGCTCGAGGAGGAACGCGCGCGGGGTGCCACCATCGTTATGGCGACGCACGACCTGGAGCTCGTCTCGAGCCTTGCCAACAGCGTCTCGCTGCTGTTTGACGGCGAGGTTGCCTGCACGGAGCCTGCCGACGAGTTCTTCCGCAACAACATCTTCTACCGGCTGTGATGTACATGAGGTTTGACGACGAGAAACAGCGTGCTGCGGCATCGCCTGACGGGCTGGCCGCCTATCCCGGAGGAGCCCTGCTCGAGGTCGTGCTCCTCGCTGCGGTTCCGCTTGCGATGGGATTGGCCCTCGTTGCGGGCTTTGCCCAAACGGCGCTGCTCATGTTGCTGGTGGTGACGGTGGTGCTCGCCTTGTTCTTCGCGGGGTACGAGGCGGGTCGTCCGGCGCTGAGGCAGATTATGCCCACGCTTGTGCTCTCCGCCCTTGCGGCCGCCGGGCGTATCTTGTTCGCCGCGGTGCCGGACTTCAAGCCGGTCTCGGCCATCGCGATCATCGCCGGAGCCACCCTGGGCCGCCGAAACGGCTTCATGGTTGGGGCCCTCGCCGCGCTCGCCAGTAACTTCTTCTTTGGTCAGGGCATGTGGAGTCCGTGGCAGATGTACGCCTGGGGCATGGTCGGATACCTGGGCGGAGTGCTCGCAAGCGCCGGCGTATTCGACAACCGCGCCACGGGTAAGCCGCGTATGGTGACACTCGTCACATGCGGACTTGCTTCTGGGGCCCTCTACGGCGTGATCATCAACGCCTACGGCGTCTTGGGGTTCGTGCGCCCGTTTACCTGGCCTGGCGCTCTGACGTATGTGGCGGCATCTCTGCCGTTCGACGTCATTCACGGTGTGGCGACCGCGGTGTTTCTTGCGGTCCTGTATGGCCCGTGGACGCGCCGCATCAACCGCGTGGCGCGCAAATACGGCCTGCGTGGGTAGACTGATCCCATGCAAACATCGTATGTAGCTGATTCGACCGGGCGCGTGCCCACCCGGAGGTCCACATGCACGGAGACAGCATTCTCCTCGCCACGTTTGTCATCGCCCTCGTCGCGGCGTTTTTGGGCGGCATCCTCGCCCGTGCCGCGCGCCTCCCACCGGTTGTGGGTTACCTGCTCGGCGGTCTTGCGGTAGGGCCGTTCACCCCGGGCTTCATCGGAGATTCGCATGCGATGAGCCAGCTTGCCGAGGTGGGCGTCATGTTCATGATGTTCGGCACCGGCCTGCACTTCTCCTTCGACGACCTCGTGGCCGTGCGTCGCGTTGCGGTGCCGGGTGCCTTGCTGCAAACAGCCCTCGGCACACTCACCGGCTGTGGGCTGGGCCTTGCTCTGGGCTGGCCGATCGAGGCAGGCGTCATGCTCGGCCTGTCCGTATCCATCGCTTCGACGGTCGTGCTCATCAAAAACCTGGCCGACGCGGGCCTCGCCGACACCGAGGGCGGCCGCATCGCGACGGGATGGCTCATCGTGGAGGACCTGATCACGGTGGTGATTTTGGTGGTGCTCCCGGTGGCGTTTCGCGCGGGGCTCGCAAGCTCGCTCACCATTGCGGCGGGTTTGTCGCAGATTGGCGAGTTCTCGTTTCTCATTGGACAGACGGGCATGGCGCTCGGCGTGCTCACGCAGGATCAGTACAGCCTGATTCTTGGCGCGGCGGTGCTGTCTATTGCGCTGAACAGTTTTGTGTTCAAGGCGCGCATGCCGCTTGAGCACGCGTTGGGTGGGGTTCCCGCTCTTGCGCGGCTGTATGGCGAGGCCGTCGGCACTGATGCGCCCGGCGCGGGCGCGCTGGATGGGTTCTCGTCCGGCAAGGTCTTGCTCGATGGTGCCGCGCCCGAGGGGGTCGATGCTGGCGGATTGCGGGATTCGGTGCCGCGCGCGGATAACGCGCTTCGCGGCGGCCTGGAGTTGTTCGGGGGCGCGCGCCATGCGCCCGCCCGCCCGCGATTGCCGCCGTTGCTTACAGCTCGATCTCCAGCGTGACGGGGCAATGGTCCGAGCCGAAGATGTCGCTGCGGATGCCCGTGGCGCGCACGCGGTCGGCGATGGAATCGCTCACCAGGAAGTAGTCGATGCGCCAGCCCGCATTGTTCTTGCGTGCGTTGAAGCGGTAGCTCCACCAGCTGTAGGCGCCCTCGAGGCCGGGGTTGGCGGCGCGGAAGGTGTCGGTGTAGCCGGCGTCGAGCAGCTCGCCGAACTTGGCCCGCTCCTCATCGGAGAAGCCCGCGTTGCCGCGGTTCGACTTGGGGTTCTTGAGGTCGATCTCGTTATGGGCGACGTTGAAATCCCCGCAGGTCACGACGGGTTTTCCGGTCTCGTCCTCGAGGGAGCGCAGGAAGGCGCGGTAGGCGTCGTCCCATGCCATGCGCACGTCCAGGCGGGCGAGCTCGTTTTGGGCGTTGGGCGTGTAGACGTCCACGAACCAATAGTGCTCGAACTCGAGCGCGCACACGCGGCCCTCGGTTGCCGCCGCGGCAACCAGCTCGAGGCGGTCGTCGTCGAGTCCCGCCCCGCGGCCCGCGGCGAGCACGGCGTCGGCGTGGCGGACGGAGAGGGGCTCCTCACGGCTGAACACGGCGGTGCCCGAGTAACCCTTGCGCTCGGCGTAGCTCCACGTTTGGTGGTAGCCGGGCAGGTCGATGTCGACCTGGCCCTCCTGCAGCTTGGTCTCCTGCAGAGCGAGTACGTCGGCGTCGAGCTCGGCGGCGATGTCGGTGAAGCTCGGGTCCTTCTTGAGGACGGCGCGCAGGCCGTTTACGTTCCAAGAGGCGAGGCGGTAAGTCCGGGTGGCGGTCATAGAGGGCTCCATTTCTGCACCTGCAGAGTGCGTCAACGAGCTACATCTGCAGGGCGATGTAAGGTTTCATTCGGGTAACTATACTAGAGGAAATGGGAAATCGCGTGCGAGTGTGACGCGCCTGCCCTCGCTGGATACAATAGAGGGACTCGAACGTTCTCGAAAGGATCCTCATGGCACGCGATTCCAAAGTCTGGCGCTGCGGCAAGTACGAGCTCAAGTTCGATCGCCCGCGCATCATGGGCGTCCTGAACGTGACCCCCGATTCGTTTAGCGATGGCGGCGAGCACCTCGACACCGATGCCGCGATTGCGCACGGGCTCAAGATGCTCGACGACGGTGCCGACATCATCGATGTCGGTGGCGAGTCCACACGCCCCGGCTTTACCCCGGTCGATCCCGATACCGAGGCGCAGCGCGTGTTGCCCGTGGTCAAGGCCCTTGCGCGGGCGGGTGCCATCGTGTCGATCGACACGCGTCACGTGGAGGTTGCCAAGGCCGCCGTGCGCGTGGGCGCGTCGATCGTGAACGACGTGACGGGCTTCACGGACCCGCGCATGGTCGATTTTGTGAAGGATAGCGATTGCGGCCTCGTGGTCATGCATGCAGGTGAGGTGGGCGAGTTTGAGCGTCCGCGCACCCACACCGCCGTGCAGCTTGACACCTCGGCCGCCGCGTTCATGGCCGAGAAGGCTCGTGAGGCGGAGGCCGCGGCCCGCGCCTTGGGTGCAACCGGCAAGTCCAAGCGCGCTGCCAAGGCCAAGCTTATCTCGGGCATGATTCAGCCGTTGCAGCCGCAGCTCCCGTTCGATGCCGCGGCGGTTGGCCCGAACGGCGACGCCGCCGCGCTCGGCGACGAGTCTCCCGCCGCCGAGAGCGAGGTCGTCGCGCTCGATATGCCCCAGTCCGCCGCCGTTGCCGCGGAGCCCGCAGTAGCCGGTGACGACCTCGCCTCCGTTATGGCACGTTCCGCCGCTCGCACGGGCTCGGGTAACCGCACGTCGCAGCTCCGCCGCTTCACCCTGCCCGATTCCGCCCCCATCATGCGTCGCGTCATGGGTTTCCTCTCCGATCAGGCCCGCGCGCTCATTCACGCGGGCGTCGACCGCGAGCGCATCTGCCTCGATCCCGGCCCCGGTTTTGGCAAGGATGCCAACGAGGACATCGTGATTCAGCGCGAGATGGGCAAGATCGCCTCGCTCGGCTATCCCACGCTGTGCGCCGTGTCGCGCAAGCGCCTGGTGGGCGCCATCGCCGGTGTCGAGGACGCACATGACCGCGACATCGCCACCTTCGGCGTGTGCCTGGGAGCTATCGAGCAGGGTGCCAACATTGTTCGCGTGCACGACGTTGCGGGCTTTTACCAGTTCCTCAACGGCTTCTGGGCCATTGCGCGCCCTCAGCCTCGCCGCGCATACGTGGCGCTCGGATCGAACAAGGGCCAGCGAGAGGAGAACATCCGCGCCGCCCGCGACCTCATTGCGCAGATTCCCATGACGTGTGTCTCTGCCAGCTCGCGCATCTACGAAAGCGAGCCCGCGTACGAGACGCGCCAGCCGGCATTCGCCAACGCCGTGGTTGAGATCAAGACCGAGCTCGCTCCGCTCATCCTGCTCGAAGAGCTCATGAAGATCGAGCAGAAGCTCGGCCGCACACGCGGCAAGGGTACACGCCCCAACGGCCCGCGCGTTATCGACTGCGATCTGCTGTGGATGGATAACGAGATCCATGGCGGCGAAAAGCTACGCCTCCCGCATCCCGGCCTGGGCGAGCGCGATTTCGTGTTGGTTCCGCTTGAGGACCTCATGCATAACCCGGCGCGCTTCTTCCGCTACGAGGGCCTCGACGTCAAGGAGCCCGAGGACCGCGTGGGCCACGTAGTGGCGGAGCTCGGCACCCTGTAAGCCGCCCGCTCGCGTCCGCGGTGGGGGAGCGCATGCAGGCACCGCGCTGGGCTGAACTGGGTCAGGCTGAACGGACCCAGCCCAGGCCAGCCTGACCCAGTTTGGGCCGGGTTAGGCCAGGCGGCGGTAGATCTCGCAGATGCCCTTGATGGTGAGTTGGGTGTCGACCACATCGAAGACGTCGGTGGCCTCGGAGACGATGCCCGCAAGTCCGCCCGTGGCTATGACGCACGCGTCGTCGCGCCCCAGCTCGCGCTTGATGCGCGCGACCAGCCCCTCCGCCATCGCGGCGGCACCCACCACCGTGCCGCTCTGCACCGCCTCGACGGTGTTGCGCCCGATGGCATGCGCCGGAGCTTCGAGGGGCACGCTGGCCAAACGGGCCGCGCGGGCGGTAAGGGCATCGAGTGACACGCGGATCCCGGGGGCGATACACCCGCCGATATACGCTCCATGTTCGTTCACCACGTCGATGTTGGTCGCTGTGCCAAAGTCCACCACGATGCTCGGGCTGCCATAGAGCGCCGCTGCCGCGGTGGCGTTGGCAATGCGGTCGGCGCCGACCTCGGCAGGTGAGGCTGCCTCAATTGCGGTTACGGCGGAGGTTTGCGCCCCGACCACGATAAGACGCGCGCCAATCACTTCGGCCACGCCCTCCCATTCGCGCATGAGCTGAGGGACGACTCCGGCGAAGGCAATGGCATCCACGCAGGAGAGCTCGAGTCCGTCTTTGCGGAAATAGCCGAGCAGGCGCACGTGTATCTCGTCTTTGGTGAAGGCGCGGTCGGTGGGCATGCGCCAGGCATGCAGGAGCTCGTTGCCGTCAAACAGGCCGAGGGCGGTTTGCGTGTTACCCGTGTCGATGGCTAGCAGCATGATGATGAACCTTCCGTTAACGGGGAGGAATTGCCGCACGATGCGGCCTGCCAGCGCACATTGTATACTTATTGGCTGTCAAAAACGCAAAGAGCGCCGCCATGGGCTCCCGCCGCGTCGGGGCGTCCGCGTGGCGAGGGCATGAGGAGCGACATGAACAAGAAGGCCAAGCGTCGTTTAGTGGTGATGGGCGGCATCATTGCCATTGCCATGCTGGTGATCGTGGCGATTGCGGGGGCGGGTGGTTCCGCTTCGTCGGTTACGGTCGCCGACGTCGCAACTGGGTCGTACCAAGGTAAAAAAGTCCAGGTGAGCGGCGTGGTCGTGGCAGATTCCATCGAGAAGGACGGCGCGCGTGTGACCTTTGACATCGCGCCTGAGGATGAGTCGGGCGCGCCGAACCCCTCGGTTCGTCTGCGCGTTGGCTACGAGGGGGCGCTGCCCGCGACGTTTGGCGCGGGTGTTGTGGCCATCTGCACGGGTGACGTGGACAACCCGCCGTTCCTCAACTGCACGGAGATGGTCACCAAGTGCCCGTCCAAGTACGAGAGCGCCGAGGGATCCCTCACGGTGAAGGGTCTGCTCGACCAGGCGGACGCCATGCTGTTCGAGGACACCAAGGTGTGCGGTTATGTTGAGGGTGACGTCAACGATGCCAGCTCCGCCATTCGATTCACCATCGAATCCCAGGGCGCTACGCTCAACGTGGTGTATAACGGAGGGCTTGATGAGCAGATCGCGGACGGCGTCGCCGTGGTCGTGTCCGGTCATCTTGATTCCGATGGCAACTTCGTGGCGACGGAGCAGCCTGCAATTGATGCCTCCATCACCAAGTAGGGACGTAAAGGACAACGAAATGGGCCCGTGGGCGCGCATGGCGTCGACGCGCGGGATGTCGAGATACGGGAAAGGTGCTGCATGGTATCGACGATAGGTAATGTATTCCAGGCGCTCGCCCTGGTATTCGCGCTGGTGTCGGCAGTGCTGCTCGTGGCGAGCGGCAAAGTGGCAAGTACGGGGGCGGCAGGCTCCGGCGCCGCACCCTCAACGGCCCCGGAACCCTCGGTGCCGATTGCGCGCATGCGCCACGCTGGGCAGGCGTTCGTCTACGCGAGCTTTGCCCTGCTGACGGCATGTGTGGGCATCATCCTCGTGTGCATGCTCACGGAGAATTACAGCCTAGCGTATGTGGTTTCGAATTACCCCGCGACGGACAGCCCCCTGCAGCCGCTCTACCGGGTGAGTGCCGTGTGGGCCGGTCGCCAGGGATCGCTGCTGTTGTGGACGTGGCTCATCTCCGCCTTCGTTGCCGTGCAGGCGTGCCGTCGCCGCCGCGCACATGAGGACCTCACGTTGGTGGCCCTGGGCGTGGCGCAGGTCATCGTCGCCCTGTTCGTCGCAGCGCTCGTGTTCTCGAGCTCCAACAATCCGTTCATGCCCACCGCCGCCGAGCACCTCAACGCCGACGGCACGCTCGCCAGCAAGATCGGCGGCATGAACCCGTTGCTCATGCATTGGGCGATGATTCTCCACCCGCCGGCGACCTTCATCGGCTACGCCGCCATGACGTTGCCGTTCGCGTACGCCATGGCGGCTCTTATCACGGGCGATCTTTCGGCCCGCTGGGTCGAACTGTGCGACCGCGTTGCGGTGTTCGGTTTTATCTTCCTGTCCATCGGCATGGGCCTGGGTGCCGTGTGGGCGTACGTGGTCCTGGGCTGGGGCGGTTTTTGGGCATGGGACGCCGTGGAGAATGCGAGCCTTATGAGCTGGCTCACCTGCGTGGCGATGATCCACAGCTTTACGATGTACCGCAAGCACGGCATCTTCAAGCGTTGGAGCATGTTCACTGCCACCATCACGTTCATTTTCGTGGTGCTTGGCACGTTCATCACGCGCTCGGGCTTGGTCCAAAGTGTGCATGCGTTTGCCGAGGACCCGGTGTCCACATATTTCTTCCTGGCGATTATGGTGGCAAGTGGCCTAGCGTTTTTGCTTGGCCTGCTGTACCGTCACGGCGAGATCGGCGAGGATGACGACCAGATCGAGTCGATGCTCTCCAAGAACGGATCGTACTACCTCACGAACATCATCATGGTGATGGCGGGCGCGCTCGTGGCCTACCTTACGGTGTCGAGCGCCCTTCCCACATGGATGCCGCTGGGCGGCGCCGTGGTCGCGGCGGGTGCGTATAACGCCGTGGCGCGGCCGGTCGCCGTCGTGGTGCTACTGCTCATGGCTGTGTGTCCGCTCCTTGGTTGGCGCAAGACGCAGGGCCCTGCGTTTTGGGGGCATATGCGCCGCCCGCTTGTGGTGGCCGCCTGCCTTTTTGTGGCCGGACTTGTGCTCTTTGGGACGAAGCTGATGCCCACCTACAGTGCCATCTTGACCGATGGCGGATCGGCTGCCGACGCTTTGGCCGAACAGGGGCCCGCGGTGTATTACTTCGCGCTGACAATCGTGGCCCTCGCGGCTATTTCGCTGCTGATTGCCACTTCGGCCTATCTACTGGTGCGCGGGGTGCGGGCCCGCATGCGGAACAAAGGAGAGGGCGCGCCGGCCGCCGCGTTCAACCTGTTCCGTCGCTCGCCTGCGCAGGCTGGCGGCTACCTGTGCCACCTGGGCATTGCGATCGCCGCGCTCGGTCTGGTGGGTTCCATGATGTACGTGCGCGATGTGACGGTGAGCCTTGCCGGCGAGAAGGGCGAGTCTGTTCAGGTGGGGGGCTACGTGCTGACCCTGACCGATACCGAGCGCTATGCCGACAGCCAGGATAACGAAGTCATGCGCGTGGAACTTGATGTGGCTGATGAGCAGGGGAGCCTAATGGGGCACGTGGCGCCTTCCATGAAGGTCGCCGCCGCAACGAGTCAGTCGACCCTCGATGCCGCGGTGCTTACGCGTCCGCTCGAAGACTTGTTCGTGGCGTTCCAGGGCCTGAACGCCGACGGCACGCTTTCCATCAACGTCAAGGTCAACCCGCTCATCCTGTTGACCTGGGCGGGCGGCGCCATCTCGACTTTAGGCATCGCCTTGGCATTCGCGCCGCGTCGTGCCACGCCGCTGCTGGCGGCAGACGAGCGCACTCGTGCCCAAGCGAAGGCGAATGCGCGATGACGGCCCGTCCCCTGCCGTTTGCCCCCGGTTCCCGCGATGGGGCTTTGGGAGCGTGCGATCCGTTCGCCATTGAGGCGCGTGGCCTTGTCAAGCAGTTCGGCGGCAGGCGCGCGTTGGATGGGGTCGACCTCGTGCTGCCTCAAGGCGCCTTCCTCTCAATATTTGGCCCCAACGGCGCCGGCAAGACCACGTTGCTGCGCGAGCTCGCCTTGCTGGCGCGCCCCACATGCGGCGAACTGCGTATGCTCGGCGTAAATGCCCTGGAGGAGCCCGATGCCTTGCGCGCTCGCGTAGGGCTCATTTCCCACAAGCCGATGCTCTATGGAGACCTGACCGCCCAAGAGAACCTGGCGTTCTTCGCCTCGCTCTACGGCATGGCGGGTGCTGCGGCACAGGCGCGCATCGACGATTTGCTGCGTTTGGTCGAGCTCGATCATCGGCGGAACGACTGCGTGCGTACGTTCTCGCGCGGCATGCAGCAGCGGCTCTCGATTGCCCGGGCACTTATCAGCGACCCCGAGATCGTGCTGCTCGATGAACCCTATTCCGGACTCGACCCTCATGCGGCGGAGCTCTTCGACCAGCTTATCGACCGTGTGCGCGAGGGGCGGACCTTCGTGATGGTGAGTCATGACCTCGAGAAGGGCTACGACCTATGCACCCATGCCCTCATCCTGGCGCAGGGCGCGGTCGTGGTGTGCGCCCAGAAGGCCGACGTGGACCGCGGGGCATTCCGCGACTTGTATTTGGCGACCGTGGGAATGGGGATGGCGTAGATGGAGGAGAAGCGGGAGAGCCTGCGTCGTGGCGACGCGGGGGCGCAGGGTGCCGTTGTTGCCCTGGGTGCCGCCGTTAGCGCGGGTGCCGTCGGCGCCCCGCGCGCCTCGGACGCCCCGGCCAAGCCCTCAACCTCCAAACCCTCGGCGTTCGCCCAGTATCGCGCCCTGTTGGGCAAGGACGTGCGGCAGGAATTGCGCACGCGCGAGATGCTCACCTCGATGGTTGTGTACTCGCTTTTGGTGCTGACGGTGTACGGGGCCGCGTTGGCGCAGGTGGGGGACAAACTGCAGGTTGTCTCCTTTTCCGGCGGTCTGCTGTGGGCACTTATCGTGTTTACGAGCCTGCTTGGTCTCAATCGCAGTTTTTCGCACGAGACCGAGTCGGGCTGCCTGGAGGGCATCCTGCTGGCGCCGGTTGACCGCGCGGTCGTGTTCTTGGCCAAGACGACTTCGAATCTGCTGTTCCTGCTCGCCGTTGAGCTGGTGACCGTACCGCTGTTCTTCGTCTTCTTCCTCTCGGGTGCACCGCTGTCCGCCACTGCGCCGATGATCGTGCTGCCGTTGTTGGTGGGCACGGTGGGCGTCGCCGGTGTGGGCACCTTGCTGTCGACCATGGCGATCGACACGCGCGGCAAGGACGTCTTGCTCGCCATCCTGTTCATACCGGTGGCGTTTCCGCTGCTGTATGCATGCGTCTCGGCCACCGGCGTCGCGCTCGCTGGCGTTGAGGGAACCTTTGCCACGTTCTGGAGGAGCCTTGCGCTCGCCGGCACCTACGATGTCGTGATGATTGCAGCCGCTTGGGGCCTCTACGAGTTCGTTCTCGATTCGTGATCCAACGAGCTGGTACCATACCTAATCAAAAAGGAAGGGGGTCTTGTGACCTTGAAGAAATCTAATGCAATGGTGCCCGCCCTGCTCGTGCTGGGCGCGCTGCTCATCGCGACTGACGTGGTATGGACGTTCACCTTGGCGCCGCTCGTGCAGGGTGCGCGATTGTCCGAATCCGTGGTGATTGCGGGGCAAATGGTCACCACCAAGTTGCTGCTGAGCCAAAAGATCTTCTACCTGCATGTTCCCGTTGCGATTGCCTCGTTCGTGTTCATGGGGGTGGCGGCTTACCACGCCCTGCGGTTCCTCGTGACCAAGGACCGTGCGCGCGATGTGCGCTCGCGCACCGCCATGCAGGTCACGCTTGTGTTCATCGTGGCAACCATGATCTCGGGCGATCTTTGGACGCGCTTCGAGTGGGGCGTCTGGTGGGTGTGGGAGCCTCGACTCACTACGTACTTCATCCTGATGCTGCTGGTGATTGGGTACTTTGTGCTGCGCAACGCGCTCGATGATCCCGAGAAGATCGCACGCTTCGCCGCAGTGTTTTGCGTTGTCTCGTTTGTGGATGCGCCCATTTCGTTCCTCATCACGCGCTTGGTGCCGAGCTCGGTGCATCCGGTGGTGTTCAGGACGGATTCTGGTCTGCCGCCGCTTATGCTCATTCCGTTTTTGCTGGGTATGGCGGGTATGCTCATGGTCGCGTTTGCTCTGTATCGCTATGCGCTGCGTGTGAATGCCGCCGCCGATGAGGTTGAGGAGCTCAAGCGGCGCCTTGAGGATCTCGATTCCGCCGCGTCCCGTGCGGCCGCCGCCGAGGCGCTTGAGCGCCTGCGGACAAAGGCCGCGACCGTCGTTGCCGATGGCCGCGATGGCGCCAGCTGCGCCGCGGTCGTTTCTCCCGCAACCAACGAGCCTGAGGAGGGCTAAATGGATCCGATTCTTTCCGAGGTCTATTCGACTGTTTTGCCTGCAGCGCCCTTTGTCTTGGCTGCATATGTGGGCATCTTGCTGGCGTTGTTTGTGTTCGTACTCTCCTTGTGGCGCAAATCAAAGCGCACGGAGGCCGACATCGAAGCGCTCAGGCGCGCGCTCGAGGAGCGGGAACGGGAGTCCCGATAGGGCACATTCCTTCTTCTGCGAAAGCTTAAACCCCTAAAAGCCAAAACGACCCTTGGCAGGTGGCTGTCAAGGGTCGTTTTCCGTATATCACGTGAAGATGCGTGTGCCTTACGATGCCCTTGTGAACGAAGGTAGGGGTGCTGAGCTGGGGTGTCAGGACATGCGGACTCAGGTGCAAGCCATGCGTGAGAAGCCGTTGGAGAACTGGTCGGAAGCGCCTGATACGCTCGTGCTCCACACAGAGAAGGAGGACGAGATGACCGGGTTGTGCGTGAAGGCGGATCCAAATGCGGGACCGCGGGGCTTTTTGGAACAAGCACTCATCGATTCGGTGAGCGATGAGCAGGCGGGTGGGGACAGTTGGTGCGGAGTACCGCTCGGCAGATGGCTGCGCGATGAGGGCCGTGTTCCCATGCGAGCGGCAAAGACGCATCTAAGCAGGTTGGCGGCGTATGCCAACAGTACGGGGGAGACGATCACCGTGGTGAGAAACGGCATCCCCTGGTTCGAGATACGACCCCTTGCCGCCGATTTCATGTCGACGGTGTAGCCACACGCAAAAACTTCGCCCACCCGTACCCGCAAAGCGCGGTTCGGGTGGGCGAGGCGAGGGATTGGGCAAAGATGCGGGGGCTTGTCCGCTATTCGAGTTCGAATGCGCCGGTGTAGAGCTGGTAGTAGTAACCCTTCTTGGCGATGAGCTCATCATGCGTGCCGCGTTCGATTACGCGACCGTGGTCGAGGCAGATGATCACATCGGAGTTGCGGACCGTCGAGAGTCGGTGCGCGATGACGAACGTGGTGCGTCCCTGCATAAGGGCATCCATGCCGCGCTGGACAATCGCCTCGGTGCGCGTGTCGATGGAACTCGTCGCCTCATCGAGAATCATCGCGGGCGGATCGGCGACGGCGGCACGGGCGATGGAGACGAGCTGGCGTTGGCCCTGGCTGAGCTGCGAACCGTTGCCGGTAAGCATGGTGCTGTAGCCATCGGGCAGGCGGCGGATGAAGTCGTCGGCACCTGCGAGCTCGGCTGCCTTGATGCACTCCTCGTCGGTCGCATCGAGCTTGCCGTATCGGATGTTGTCCATGACGGTGCCGGTGAACAGGTTGACGTCCTGGAGCACCACGCCCAGGGATCGGCGAAGGTCTGCCTTCTTGATCTTGTTCACGTTGATGCCGTCGTATCGGATCTTGCCGTCCGCGATGTCGTAGAAGCGATTGATGAGGTTGGTGATCGTGGTCTTGCCTGCGCCCGTAGCACCGACAAACGCCACTTTCTGACCGGGTTTGGCGTAGACCGAGACGCCGTGCAGAACCTCATGGTCGGGGGTGTAGCCAAAGTCGACATCGACCATGCGGACATCGCCGCGCAGCGGAACGTACGTCACGGTGCCGTCGGCCTTGTGCGGATGCTTCCACGCCCAGAGGCCCGTGCGGTGATCAGCCTCTTCGATCTCCCAGGTGCTGGGGTTGACCTGGGCGTTGACAAGCGTCACGTACCCCTCGTCAACCTCCGGCTCCTGGTCGAGCAGCTCAAAGATGCGGTCCGCTCCGGCGAGACCCATGACCACGGCGTTGATCTGCTGGGAGACCTGTCCAATCTGGCCGCAGAACTGTTTTGTCATATTGAGGAAGGGAACCACCACGGCGATGGACAGCGGAAGGCCGGAGAAGGAGAGGTTGGGCACGCCGAGCGCCAAAAAGACGCCACCGGCAAGCGCAACCACGACATAGATGAGGTTGCCGAGGTTCATCAGGATGGGCATGAGGATGTTGGCGAACATGTTGGCCTTCTGCGAGACCTCGAAGAGCTTCTCGTTGCGCTCGTCAAAGTCCTCCTCCGCCGCATGTTCGTGGCAAAACGCCTTGACGACCTTCTGGCCGTTCATGACTTCCTCGATGTGTCCCTCAACAACGCCGAGCTCGGTTTGCTGCGCGATGAAGAAGCGCGCGGAGTTGGAGCCGAGCAGCTTGGTGAGGAACGTCATGACGGCTACACCGGCGATGATCACCAAGCCCATCCATGCCGAGAAGTAGAACATGATGAACAAGACGGTGGCGAGCACGATGACGGTTTGTAGGAGGTTGGGAAGGGACTGCGAGATCATCTGGCGCAGCGTGTCGATGTCGTTGGTGTAGTGCGACATGATGTCGCCGCGCTGGTTGGTGTCGAAATACCTGATGGGAAGGTCCTGCATGCGATTGAACATCTTCTCACGGAGCTTCTCGAGAGAGCCCTGCGTGATGACGGCCATGTAGCGATTCCAGAACAGGGAGGAGAGGTTGCCTATGAGGTAGATAATGGCGAGGACGGTCACGAGGCTCACAATCTTGGGCTGTGCCGCCGCCCAGTCACCCGTCTGCCAAGAGGACGAGATGACTTCGAGGGCTTTCTGCAGGAAGAGCGAGCCAACTGAGTTGATGAGGCCGCATAGGAGTACGCCGGCCATGACCAACGGCAACAGGACGGGGTAGAACGAGAACAGCATCTTGACGAGACGCTTGAGCGTTCCGGGGCGGCGATTCTTTGCGCGAGCTGCGGTGGTTGCCTTACTCATGCGCCTCACCTCCTTCCTGAGCCTCCTCGCTCATCTTGTTTTGAGAGACGAATGTCTCGCGGTAGATCTTGGAGCTCTCCATGAGCTCGTCGTGCGTACCGATGCTGGCGATGCGGCCGCCCTCCATGACGATGATGCGGTCGGCGTCCTGCACACTCGTAATGCGCTGCGCGATGATGAGCCTGGTTGTCTCGGGCAGGTATTCGGCCAGACCGGCGCGGATCTTGGCGTCCGTCTTGGTGTCGACGGCGCTCGTGGAGTCGTCGAGAATCAAGATCTTGGGGCGGCGGAGCAGGGCGCGCGCAATGCAGAGGCGTTGCTTCTGGCCACCGGAGACGTTGGAGCCCCCCTGCTCGATCCACGTATCGTAGCCCTTGGGGAAGCCGTCGACGAACTCGTCGGCACAGGCCAGGTGTGCCGCCTCTCGGACCTCATCGTCGGTGGCATCGGGATCGCCCCAGCGCAGATTGTCGGCGATGGTGCCGCTAAAGAGCACGTTCTTCTGCAGAACCATGGCGACCTGATGACGCAGGGAGTCGAGGTCGTAGTCGCGAACGTCACGCCCGCCCACACGGACCGTGCCCTCGGTGACGTCGTATAGGCGTGCGATGAGGTTGACGAGCGTGGACTTCGCGGATCCGGTACCGCCGATGATGCCGATGGTCTCGCCGCTGGCGATGTGAAGATCGATGCCATCGAGCGCCTGCCGCTCGGCATGCTCGGAATACTTGAAGCTCACGTTGTCGAAGTCGATGGAGCCGTCCGCGACCTCATAAATGGGTTCGTTCGGATTGGCGATGGTGGGCTCGTCGTGAAGCACCTCGACGATACGATTGGCGCTTTCCTCGGCCATGGTCACCATGACGAAGATCATGGAGAGCTGCATGAGGCTCATGAGAATCTGGAAGCCGTAGGTGAAGGTGGACGAGAGCTGGCCGACGTCGAATAGCTCGCCCTGGCTCGTGATGATGAGCTTGGACCCGAGGAAGATGATGAGGACGAATGCGCCGTTGACGCACAGGTTCATCATCGGGTTGTTGAAAGCCAGAAGCTTTTCGGCGCGGGTGAAGTCGGCGCAGACGTCCTGCGCGGCGTGCGCGAACTTCTGCTTCTCGTAGTCTTCGCGCACGTAGCTCTTTACCACGCGCATGCCGGTGACGTTCTCCTCGACCGATTCGTTGAGCGCGTCGTACTTGTGAAACACGCGGGTGAAAATGGGGCCGACCTTGTGGATGATGAAACCAAGACCGCCACCGAGCAGCGGAATCATGGCGAGATACACGAAGGAGATGGAACCGCCCATGGCGTAAGCCATCGCGAACGCGAAGACCAGCACGAGCGGCGCACGGACGGCGATGCGGATGATGAGCATGAACGCCTGCTGGACGTTGGTGACGTCGGTGGTGAGGCGTGTGACCAGCGAGGAGCTGGAGAAGCGGTCGATGTTGGCGAACGAGAACGTCTGGATCTTGTAGAAGAGGTCGTGACGGAGGTTCTTGGCGAATCCACAGCTCGCGTAGCTACAGGTAATGCCCGCAGCGGCACCGAACAGCAGCGATATGAGAGCGATGACGACGAGGACCCCGGCCGTGGGCAGGATCTCGGCGACCGTTGCGCCGTCTTTGATGACGTCGATGAGGTTGGCAGTCACAAAGGGGATCGCCATCTCGCAGGCGACCTCGAACAACACCAAGATTAGCGTGGCGATTGTGGGCCACTTGTAGTTTCGAATGGATGCAGCAAGCGTATTAACCATCTAACTCCTCCCAGGTCACACGGATCTTCTCGAGCATTTCGGCGAGTTGTTCTTGCTCTTCGACGGTGAGTGCCGAGAACGCGGCGCGTCTGAAGGCCTCCCGCTTGTCGTGCTCGTGCTGGGCGAGCTCCCGACCCGCCTGCGTGAGGTGCACGAAAAGCTGACGGCGGTCCTTGGTGTCGCGCGTACGCTCAATGAGCCTCGCACACTCCATTTTGGATAGGATCTCCGACAACGAGCCGGGCTTGATCTCAAAGCGAGATCCGAGTTCCTGCTGCGAGAGTCGGCCCCCACAGCGGTCGAGCATGCACAGGATGGGCACCTGCCCCGATCGCCCACCGCCGTGAAAGTGCATATAGTGCCCGCAGAAACCCAGGCCCTGCAGGATGCGCTTGGCACGGGCAATGTCCTCGTCAGTCTTCGCCGGGGCGCTCGCGTCAAGCGCCTCGTGGTACTCATGGTCTGTCATCTCCACCTCCCATATATGTCATTGTTGTTTGGCCGTGTAGAGATTAGGACTCTTGCGAACAACAGTCAAGGTACCAAATAATCAGGAACCGAATTAATTTTTGGTTCGTGCGCAACCCGTTTTAGAAGCATTCCGTCAAGCTTGAGGTTTTGCCGCATTTTGACTCCCCGCTGAGCGGCCGATTGATTAGACTCGCAAACACGCAGGTAGAAGAGGTTCTACGGCTATGAATGCTTGGGAATTCGCGCAAAACTGCGACAGACTTTCGATGGTGGGGCACCGGGCTCCGTAAAGGGGCTTCGCAGAGCGAAAAACGGGGATAATGGATGCAACGGCGCCCGATTGGAGGCGCCAGCCTGGCGGGGTTGCCATGTGCGCCGCTTCGCCCTCGATTGAAAGGTCCTGCCATGTCGACTGTCACCACCATTGCCAAAGGCAACGTCACCGCTCAGATATCATCCATGGGCGCCGAGCTCACAAGCTTCGTCGTAGATGACAGGGAGTATCTGTGGCAGGCTGATCCAACGTTTTGGGGCAAGCACGCACCGGTGCTGTTTCCCATCGTGGGCTCCATCCGTGGCGGGGAGGCAACGTGCTCAGAGGGCGCCTGCCGCATGGAACGCCACGGCCTCGCCCGCACCGCGGAGCACGCCGTCGTCGGCATGGCTGAGGATGGGTCTGCGGTGACGTTCGAGTACCGCGACACCCCCGAGACTCTCAAGGCCTACCCATATCACTTCAAGCTCAACATGACCTACGCAATCACGGGCGATGCCACGCTGACGCAGACGTTCACCGTCACCAACACCGGCGACGTTGATCTGCCGTTCTCCGTTGGCGGCCACCCCGCGTTTAACGTTCCCGCGCCGGGCGCCGAGGGCGAGGACTTCGAGGATTACGTTTTCGAGTTCGCCGAGCCCTGGACGTGCACCGCACCTCGCATCGCCGAGGGCGGCCTCCTCACCTTCGATGAGTCCTTCGTCCCAGTCGAAAATTCGGACGTGCTGCCGGTTACGCGGAGCCTGTTCGCGCACGATGCCGTTATTCTCACCGATGTCCCCGGCGGAACGCTCACGCTACGCGGCACCAAGAGCGGTCGCGGCATGCGTGTCGACTTCGCCGACTTCAAGTACATTGGTCTGTGGTCCGCCCAAGAGGGCAACTCGCCGTTCATCGCGCTGGAGCCTTGGACCGGCCATGCCACGCTCACGAGCGAGGACGACGTGCTTGAGCATAAGCGCGACATCACGATCCTGGCGCCCGGCAAGACCGCGGAGTACAGCTTTAGCATGACCGCGCTTTAATGCTCGGACCGATCGCGTATACTCGGGCAAATCGCGTGCGCCGAGCGTGAACTGGGACAAGCTTTGTGCCGCATGAGAGAGCGTGCCGATGGGCGGGTCGTTGCCACGGGGCGGCGGCCCGCCGTGCGTGGGGCCATTTTCGTGCGAGGCGTGGCGTGGCTCAGCTGCGCATGTCGGAGCTTGAAGCGTTGTGCTGCAAAATTCCCTTTCAGTAAAAGCACCCTATCTAATTACTGAGATCTCCGGTTCCTCGCGGAGCCGCCGCGCTTCAAGTCCGACCCGTCGCGCGACCGGGTTCGTGCGTGTTCGGCCTCGTGGGACATCTTGGCGCTTATGCGTCGCCCGGCGCGTTGGATGGGCCGAACCACAGGGCGGGCAACTTTCTTGACAGGTTCGGGCATCTTGTGCGGATCGAATTCCGTGGGGCTCATGATGTTGAACCGGATGGACCACCAACGGATGAACATCGTGAGCGCGACGCTGATGAACGCAGCAGCGATGTTCCACATTCCCAGGCTTTCGATGAGCACCATATAGGTGATGGCGCCGGCGATTGCCGCCATGGCGTACAGGTTGCTGCGCCGGAAGATATAGGGTACGCGCGCAAGGCATATATCGCGCAGCATGCCGCCGCCCACGGCAGTGATGAAGCCCATCATCACGCAGGTGATGGGCGGGTAGCCGTATGCCATTGTTTTGTCGGCACCCATGACGGCGAACAGGCCGACGGCGAAGATGTCGAGAACGGAGATAAGCCGGTCGGGCTTTTCGACCATCCAGGGAAAGGCGAAGACGGCCGCCGCGGTGCCGATGGATACCGGCAGGGCGAGGGGTTGCTGCAGGATGTAGACGTTGTGCTCCTGAAGAATGACATCGCGGGTCAAGCCACCGCCCAGCGACACAAGCACGGCGAGGCCGATGGCGCCGATGAGGTCGAGCTTGTTTTCGCGCGCGGCGAGCACACCAGACGCCGCCGCCACGATGACGGCGACCATTTCGAACGCAATGGGAATCTGGACCATCTCTTCGCCCAAGGCCATCGCGTTGGCAGCGTGTGCAGTAACTGCCAAGACGGCTGGACTCATGGCTGGTCTCCCTTCACGATGCGCCTGCGATGCGAGCCTGCAGTGCACTTGCCCTGCGCGCCGACGCCCGCGCCTTCGATGCGCAGCGGTGCCTGCGCCTATCAATCTTAGCCGAGGTATGGCGCGGGGCGAAGTACGCATCGATATTTGCCCTGCGCGGCCGGGGTCCGTTTTGGATGTGAGGAATCGTGGGTTTGAAACAGAATGGGAGTTTCAAACCCACGATTCCTCACATAAAGGGGCATGGTAATGTGATTTATCATGGGTTTGAAATGATGCGTTCATTTCAAACCCGTCTTTTCTCACAAAGTGCGGAGCTCGGGCTGCCCAGGGGGCCAGATGGGACTCGAGCTACCCAAGGACCCGAGCTGCCGAGAGAGGCCAAGGCGCCAGATGGGGCACGCGATGGGTGCTTGGGCCCGGGCGGTGACGGGATCCTGCTGGCGTTGACGGGTGCCCGCAGCCCTGACGGCACTTGCGGAGGGGCGATGGGCACCTAACGGGGGGGGGTGATGGGCGACAGGGCTCTATCGACCCGCTGGGTCTCTGCGGATTCCCGCCATGGTCACCGTCTTCCCGCGCTTATCGAAACGTGTTGCGCTGAGTGTGCTAAGTGTTTCGCTGAGGTTGGAAATCAAGAGGCCCGCCGGGTTTGGCAATCTTTCTCACAATTTCACTTGCGCGCGTGGGAAAGTACGGTACAATAGCCCCTGCATTCACGGAGAGTTGTCCGAGTGGCCGAAGGAGCACGATTGGAAATCGTGTAGGCGCCAAAAGCGTCTCCAGGGTTCAAATCCCTGACTCTCCGCCAGAACTTTCAGCGGCACGCATCCATATGGGTGACGTGCCGTTTTCACTTCTTACGGAGGAGTGGCAGAGTGGTTGAATGCGGCGGTCTCGAAAACCGTTTACGGGTACTCCCCGTACGAGGGTTCGAATCCCTCCTCCTCCGCCATTTTCGAAACAGAGGCGAGCCCGTGCGGCTCGCTTTTTCGTATCCCCTGCGTGGATTCGAACCCGTGAGGGGGCGGAGCTGAGGAAACGCGGCAGCGTTTTCCAGCGTAGCCCGCAAGCGCCGTAGGCGCGCAGCGAGGGGAGGGCGCGGAGCGCCCGGCGAATCCCTCCTCCTCCGCCATTTTCGAAACAGAGGCGAGCCCGCGCGGCTCGCTTTTTCGTTTACCTTGCATGGATTCGAACCCGCGAGGATCCTTACGGTTGACTTGCGCTCGTCTTAAGCCCTGCTTAATCCCGTGCACGCGCGTGTACAGGGGGCGTTCATCGGGATACACTGCATCTTGAAAAAGATTTCCAACATGGAGATGAGGCAGGATGAACGCACGAAACCTGGGATTTGTATCCTCATGGCATATGCTCACGCGCGATAAGGGCTGGCTTAAGCCGGTCCTGGTGCTGACGCTGGTGGGCTGGATTCCCATTTTGGGGCAGATTGCCCTGCTCGGCTATGGAATGGAATGGGCACGTCTCACCGCTTGGGGTGTAGACTCGGCACCCAAGCAGCGCGGGGTCGATTACGGCAAGGTGCTCTCCACCGGCGGCCGTGCGTTTTTGGTCACGATTTCGATGGGAATCGTGGTGGCACTGATTTTGCAGGTCGTGTTCCCCGGATCTTTGTATCTGCTCGTCTCCGGCCTGACGGGCGGCAACGCGGTGAGCACGATGCTCGCCGTAACGTCCGGTGCGACGTTCTCGTTGTTCACCATCTTCGCGAGTGGTCTTATGGGTTCGTTTTTGCAGGCGGCGTCGCTTCGTTCCACGTTGTACGACAGCTTTTCCGCGGGTTGGCGTCTCGACCGCCTCTTCCAGATGATCGGCCGCGATTTCGGCGGATTTCTACATACGTTTGGCGTCGTGTTCATAGGTGGGCTTATCTCGGGCGCCTATGCGTTCATCGTCACGCTTGTTTGCGGTCTGGTTGCCGTGGGCAGCCTCATGAGCGCCACCGCATTCATGGGCATCTCGGGGTCCTATATGAGCGGTTGGCATTTCATTCTCGAACGGCTGCTGCAGATCGGCGCTGGTCCGCTGCTGCTGTTCTTGCTGTGCGTCATCGCCCTCACGTTTATTGGCGGAGTGATCAGCACCGCAATGAGCCTGGTTTCGATGAACGCGATGGGACAGTGGTTCTGCCGCTTTGACGTGGACCGCTGGGGTGTTTCGGGCGATCCGTTGCCTGCTGACGTGCCGCATCGGGATGGCTACGCGTCTGGCGTGCAGTCCGCTCCCGTTCCCCCCGTCACCCCTGCAGGCGCGACGAATACCGATTTCGTTACCGAGCCGTCCACGTCCGTTCCCGCCGAGCCGTCTGCCCATGCGGCGCAGGAGCCCGCCGCATCGCCTGTAGAGCCGTCGACCCCGCAGGCTGACCCGGTTACGCCCTTGTCGGAGGATGCCGATATTCCCGTCGATCCGGTTGTTCCCTTGGACGCGGAGGAGGGCTCTTGCCCGTCCAGCGATGCGGCAAGTTGCACCGACTCCTCGGGCGAGTCCGAGCAGGGGAGCGCGGAGGATTCTAAGGAGCCTATCCTTTTGGGCCCCATTACCTCGGATGATGAGGCCGAGGACAAATAAGGTCCGGAAAAGACCCGGTACCTTGTGTGCATCGTGTGAAGACGACGTGAGCCCCCGTGCGTGGTAGTTCTGAGGAGAACCCACGTACGGGGGCCATTGCATGGCGGGGTCGACGTGCCGATGACCTGCGAGGGCGTGGGTCGTGTCGGATGATGCGGAAAGGGCGGTCAGGGCTTGCGCTGCAAAACGCAGAATTGTGTCGGGATGGCGTGGCATGCTGGTGCCATGGCGGATCACACACGCGAGCGCCGGGGCAGAGGCTCTTGCATTTGTGGAGGTCATGGGGTGGATGATGGGGCACCTTGCAAGATGTGCAGACTCGGCTATAGTTAGCACGTCTTTTCCTGCTTCGGGCGCACCTTCACGACCCGAAGCCGTTTGTCCAGAGGAGGTGACCACATGAAGGCTTATGAACTGCTGTTCTTCGTTAACCCCAACCTCGATCCCGAGACTCGTCTCGCCGTGATGAAGCGCATCGACACCACGATCGCCGAGGGCAATGGTAAGGTTGACAACGTCGACGAGTGGGGCAAGCGCAAGCTCGCTTACGAGATCGACAAGCTCACCGAAGGTGACTACACCCTCATCAACTTCCATGCAGACCCGGCTTCCATCGCGGAGCTCGATCGCGTGCTTCGTATTACCGACGCCGTGATCCGCCACATGATCGTCCGTCGCGACGACCAGGAGTAGGTCATTTGTATGGATGCGGCACCCATATGCGCCGCATGAGAGGTAGTGAACACGTATGAGCATCAACCGAGTCAACATTTCCGGTAATCTTACCCGCGATCCCGAGTTGCGCGTTACTTCTGGCGGCACGCAGGTCCTGAGCTTCGGCGTGGCCGTCAACGACCGTCGCCGGAATCCTCAGACGGGCGAGTGGGAGGACTACCCGAACTTCGTGGACTGCACGATGTTCGGCACCCGCGCGGAGGCCGTGAAGCGCTATCTCTCGAAGGGGTCGAAGGTCGCGATCGAGGGCAAGCTCCGTTACAGCTCTTGGGAGCGTGACGGTCAGCGCCGCAGCAAGCTCGAGGTCATCGTCGATGAGATCGAGTTCATGTCCCGCGGTCAGCAGGGCGATGCGGGTGGTTATGCGCCTGCCCCGTCCTACGGTCAGCAGGGCGGCTACGCTCCTGCGTCCGCTCCGCAGCAGGCTCCGGCGCCCATGGCGGCTCCGGTTCCCCCTGCGGTCGACGTCTACGATGAGGACATCCCGTTCTAGGGGTGATTTGTAGTTGACGGCACGGCATAAGCCGAGCCGTCGTTCACGAAAGGTATTGAGACATGGCTAATGATTATTCTGCCCGTCAGCCGCGTCGCAAGTACTGCCAGTTCTGTAAGGAGGGCACTGAGTATATCGACTACAAGGATACTCAGCTCCTCCGCAAGTACATGACCGACCGCGGCAAGATCAAGCCGCGCCGCGTCACTGGCGCCTGCACGCAGCATCAGCACGACATCGCGAACGCCATCAAGCGCGCCCGCGAGATGGCTCTCCTGCCGTACGCCGTGCCCGTGGTGTCCACCCGCGGTCCTCGCGAGAAGAAGTAGGGAGGGTACCCATGAAAGTTGTTCTGCTTGACGAGATCAAGGGCAAGGGCGGCGAGGGCGACATCATCGACGTCGCTCAGGGTTATGCCGAGAACTACCTGATTCCGCAGAAGCTCGCCGTTGCTGCTACCAAGGGTAACCTCAAGCAGCTCGAGGAGCGCCGCAAGAATATCGAGAAGCGCGAAGCCGTCCGTCTTGCCGATGCTGAGGCTCTCAAGGCCAAGCTCGAGGGCCAGAAGGTCCTCGTCGATGCCAAGGTCGGCGAGGAGGGCATCCTCTTCGGTTCCGTCACCGCCGCCATGATCGCCGACGCGATCAAGGCCCAGCTGGACGTCGAGGTCGACCGCAAGCGCATCGAGCTCGGTAAGCCGATTAAGGTTGCCGGCGCTCACGAGGTGTCCATCTCCATTTACCGCGAGATCCGCACCTCCATCATCGTCCTCGTGGGCGTTGAGGAGGCCGAGGCTGACGAGGCCGAGGCTGAGGTTGTTGCCGAGGAGACTGCCGAGGTTGAGACCGAGGCTGCCGCCGAGTAGCACGTGCCGCACGCATAGCATATAGCGACTCGAATGGGGTCCCGTGCCAAGCGCGGGACCCCATTTTGCTGTTGGGCCGATGCGGGCGCGCCAAATGAGGACGTGATCCACTGGCGCCCCGATGGCGCTCGAGGGGTCACTGCCGGACTCAAGGCACGCGTGCCATCGGGGCGCGTGCCGGTGTGTGCGGCTTGGGCCTGCGCGGGAATCAGTCAACAGCGGTGTTCAGCGTGTTTTCAGTCTGCGCTCATGACGGAAAGATTGGTAGGTATCACAAATACCAGTCTGAATAAGACCTGATAAAAATGTGGAAGGTATCTTCTGGTTGTAACCAGTACTGACCGTTTGCCGATGATAATCGGCCGTTGGCGGTGCCCCCCCCCCCTCGTATCTAAACCACTTACCCGCTTGGGATATGGTCAATCTGTTTAATTGGGGGCGGACTGTGCAGATGGTCCGCAAGTGAGGAAAGGGGGGTGCGGATGAGGAAGAGCAGATTTGCGACAGTTGCCGCTTTTGCAGTAGCTGGCGTGCTCAGTTTTTCTGCTCCGGCGCAGGCAATGGCGGCGGGTTACGGTAGCGTAATCGCCAATAAAACCGGTGATACCGTCACAATGGGAAACGATGCGATATCGCGTACGTGGTCCATCAAGGACGGTGTCCTCAAGACCACCGAAATAAACAACAAGCTTGGAAAATCGAAATTCACGCCTCAGGAGGGCTCCGAGGAGTTCTATATCGAGCAGCTCGTTGAGAGTTCTCGCGTGGAGCCAAGTGAGGCGCTGACGAGTGTCAAACCCGCTGGGAAGGCGCCCGCGACGGCGACCGTCGAGGTTTCGTCGACTATGGACGAGGCGGGGAACGCCGCCGCAAACGCGATTGACGGCGATCCTGCCACCTACTGGTGCTCCGAAGACACCAAGGGCGGGCAGTCGATAATCATCAACTTTGACGGTGCGAAGACTGTCGCGTCCTTTGAATACACGCCGCGCGTAAGCGGAACCAACTGGGACTGCACCGGTCGTATCAAGAAGTACGTCCTTGAGTATAAGCAGGGCGACGCTTGGACTGAGGCTGCGCGGGGCGAGTTCAACGCTACTGGCAAGACTGCGGTTCAGCTGAACAAGGCCGTTACCACCACGGCGCTTCGCCTCACGGCGACTGAGTCCCATCACTGGGATGCTAACAAAATCAACACCGCGATCAACGTCGCTGAGTTCGACGCCAAGGACGCCGCTGGCAAGAGTGTGGTCACCGCCAGTGCCACCACCTCGTGGTCTGCCGAGGCGAGCTCGGTGCAGAACGGTGACGGCGGCGGTGTCGCCGCGCTGTTCGACGGCAACGTTGGCACCTACTTCCACTCTCGCTACAACAACGATGGCACGGGCACTACGAACCAGATGCCCGTGGACATCACCATCGATCGCGGCGAGGGTGCCAAGTCCGCCTTCCAGACCGTCGGTTACGCCGGTCGTCCGGGCAGCGCCACCTCGAACGGCAATGTGCAGAAGTTCGAGCTGTACGTTGCGGACAGCAAGAGCGACCTTTATAAGGAGACCAGCAAGAAGGGCTCCTTTACGGTCGACTACGCCGGTGCCTACGATGGCAACACGTCCAAGATGATCTACTTTGGTCTCGATGAGGCACAGAGCGGTCGCTATGTGGGCTTCCGCGTGACGCAGGGCGCGAACGGCAACTTTGTCTCCGGATCTGAGCTCGACTTGTTCGCCGAGAAGTTCACCTCCGTTCCCAAGGGCGAGGGTTCGGGCTTTGCCGCCAGCAAGCTCAAACTCAAGGACGTGGCGATTTCCGATACCACGGACAAGCCCGGCAAGATGATCGCCTTCACCTTTGACGCCGCCCAGTTCGGCTCCGCCGACGGCACCGTGGTGGAGAAGGTCGTCATGTACGACGGCGACCACTTCATGCGCAAGTTCCTCGAGGTCAAGCTTGAGGACGAAACGGCTCGCATCAACTTCATCGACGGCGAGCACATCGTCACGTCGAGCGATGACACCATGTGGACGGTCCCCAAGGAGTCCGGCGTCGTGCAGATGGACGCTGCCAAGGCGACGCTCGGCCAGCCCATCTACGTGAACGGCCTGTTCATGGGCTCGGAGTTCCCCGAGACCGACACGCAGATTGCCGACAGCCTGGGCCGCACCCGCTATTGGACGGGCAAGAACTTCGCCGATTTCAAGCGCGACAACCAGCTCACCACGGACGGAAAGTACGTCTCGTGGCAGACGGTCTGCGGTGCCACCCACTCGAACGGCTCCGACATGAACGTTGTCCAGTCCGACTTCTACGCCTACATCACGAGCATCTCCAAGCCGAGTGAGTTCCGCATCCAGTACAACTCCTGGTTCGACAACATGATGTTCATCGACGACGAGAACATCATCGAGTCGTTCAAGGCCGTGGATAAGCAGCTCTCCGAGACCGGCGTGCGCCCGCTCGAGTCCTACGTGGTCGACGATGGCTGGAACCAGTACCGCAAGAACGAGACGCAGTACACCACGGGCGACGATCTGCGCAGGAACGGCTCGGTTGACGGCAAGTACGGCGTCAACAACACCGGTTTCTGGCAGTTCAATAACAAGTTCCCCGACGGTCTGACCCCGTCTTCGAACTTGGTGCGCAAGCTCGGCTCCAACTTTGGTGTTTGGATCGGCCCGCGCGGCGGCTACAACTACTACGGCAACCTTGCCTCGATCATCCAGGATGCGGGTAAGGGCTCCTCTGCCGGCGGCTCCATCGACGTGGCCGACCAGCGCTACGTGACCAACTTCACCGACATGGCCGTTACGTGGATGGAAGATTACGGCGTCAACTACTGGAAGTGGGACGGCTTTGCCGACAGCGCCCAGTACGGCGCCTTTGCCTCGGGCGAGAGCGCCGTGGGCTATGACGAGGCTCACCAGCATATGTACGGTGGTCCCAACGGGTACTTCCACGCCACCGACCTGTGGGAGAAGTGGATCGTCCTGTTCGACAAGGTGTGGGAGACCGCCAGCACCGAGCAGATCGAGGATCTGTGGATCTCGCTCACCTGCTACGTCAACCCCAGCCCGTGGTTCCTGCAGTGGTCCAACTCCGTGTGGATCCAGTGCGTGGGCGACCGCGGCGAGGTCCACGGCGGCGCGGGCAACGACAAGATGAACACCATGCTCACGTACCGTGACGCCTGCTACTACGAGTTCATCAACTCCAACCAGTTCCAGTTCCCGCTCGCAAACCTCTACAACCACGATCCGATCTACGGCAAAGAGGGCACCGGCATCACCGCCGACTCCATGGACGGCGAGCAGTTCCGTAATTACCTGTTCATGCAGGGCACGCGCGGCACCGCCTTCTGGGAGCTCTACTACTCCGACTCGCTCTTCAACGACGAGAAGTACCTCATCAACGCCGACTTCCTCGCATGGGAAGAGGGCAACTTCGACATGCTCCGCAACGCCAAGTGGATCGGCGGCGACCCCGCGTCGAACGCTGGCTTGACGAGCAATCCCACGGTCAACACGCCCGGTACGCAGGAGGCCTACGGCTTCTCAGGTTTCAACACCGCGGGCAACGAGGGCATCATCTCCATGCGCAACCCGGCTAACGCCGAGCGCACCATCGAGTTCACCCTCGACGCCGGCATTGGCTGCACCGAGGATGGCACCTATCAGGTCGTGCGCGACCACGTGTACACCCAGGGTGGCAAGAGCGCTGCCGAGGCACCCAGGACCATCGCCAAGGGCCAGAAGGTCTCCGTGACCCTGAAGCCCGGCGAGACCCAGATTTGGCACCTCTCCAAGGGTGGTGACACAACGGCGCCTACCTTTGAGCGCCTGTACAACGAGGGCAATACGACGCTGCGCGTTCAGGCTTCCGAGCACGTGTACAATACCCAGCTCGAGGTGCTGATCGACGGTAAGAAGGTGGAGCTGGCCGAGGACGCCATCACCGCCTACGCCGACCTCAAGACCTTTGACATCACCCTGCCTGCCGCTCCCGCCAACGGCGCGGCGGTCGAGATCAAGGCGATTGCCGGTGCCGATTCTGCCGGCAACACGTTTGAGGGCTCCATTGTTCGTACCTTCCATGCCGACGGCCTCATCCTCACAGGGACGCGTGCCGCTGGTTCCGTGGAGGGTCCGAATGGCTTTACCGTTGTGGCGACCGTCAAGGACGCCGCAGCGGATACCGTCCTGCTCTCCCAGGGCGATCAGTGGGCGCTCGGTATCGATGCCGAAGGCAAGGCCTACTTCACCGTTAACGGTGTGACCGCCACGTCCGAAAGCACCGTCTCCGGCATCACGACCATCAGCGGTGCCCGTGAGAACAACGGTATGCTCAAGTTGTACGTGAACGGCGAGATTTCCGGCAACGGCTACGATGTCGAGAAGACCGCTGGTTACAGCATCAAGGCGGGCGAGATCAAGGTCGATGCCGCCGCGACCGATTACAAGGTGTACGACCGCGCACTGGGCTACGACGAGGTTCCGGCCTCTCCGCTCGAGGACCTTATTGCCGAGACCCGCGCCCTCAAGGACAAGGTGACCGCCGAGTCCTGGGCCGCGGCGAACATGGATGCTCTGCTTGAGCAGGCCGAGGAGGCCTTGAAGAGTGGCGACACCGCTGCCCAGCAGGCTGCCTATGACGCACTGCGCGCCGCCCGTGCCAAGCTGGTTCCCGGCCTGGGCGAGCCCGAGTTCGTGAACCACGCAAAGGGCAAGAACGCCTCCGCGCACTGGACCGCGGATGATTCCGCCGCCGAGAACAACCCCGATCGTCCTGCGAGCATGGCGGTCGATGGCGAGAAGGGCTCGAGCGCCATGTATGGCGAGTTCGGCCATGACGACCGCGCTGAGAGCTCGTATCTCCAGGTCGATCTGGGGGCCATTGAGGACGTGACGGGCATCAACCTGGTCCGCTTCTACAGCGACGGCCGCACGTATCCCAACACCACCATCGTCCTTTCCGAGGACGAGACGTTCGACGCGGACGACACGATCGTCTACAACTCCGATGCCGACAACAAGAACGGCTTTGGCAAGGGTGAAGACGAGGCGTACGCCGAGACCGCCGAGGGCAAATCGTTCGACGTCGCCCGTGGAACGAAGGCGCGGTACGTGCGCGTGTACATGAACGGCAACACGCGCCCTGGCCATACCGGTAATACGAACCACGTCGTTGAGCTTGAGGTCATGGGTCCCGAGCAGCAGACGCTGGGCGATCCGTTTGGCATCGAGAAGCTCGATGCGATCATCGCCCAGGCAAAGACCGCCCTTGAGAACAAGGACAGCTACACTGCCGATTCGGTGGCGCAACTTGAGACCGCGCTGAAATCCGCCGAGGAGTTTGCGGCCAAGGTCCGCGCCGAGATCGAGGCGGGCACGTTTGAGACCACCTATGGTGAGTTCGACGCCGCGTGTGATGCGCTGCAGAAGGCCATCGACGCGCTGGAGCTCGCTAAGCCCGAGTCCCAGCAGGAGCACACGGTGACCTTCGACTACGGCTACGAGGGCGTGGCGCCCGAGTCCGTTACCGTTGTCGATGGCAAGGCGGTTACCAAGCCGAACGACCCGATCCGCGCGGGCTACGTCTTTAAGGGTTGGACGCTCAACGGCAAGGTCTACGACTTCTCTGCTGCCGTTACAGGTGACATCACGCTCGTGGCGCAGTGGGAGAAGGCCGGAAGCACCAATCCGGACGACCCCTCGAAGCCCGGCTCTGGAACCACCGAGCCCTCCAAGCCTGGTACGGGCCTTCCCGGCACGGGCGACTCTACGCTCCTGATGGTGGGCGGCATCGCGATCGTGGGCATCGGCATTGCCGCTGCTGGCCTCGCGCTTGCTAAGCACCGGAGGTAGTTCAAGCTGCAGGTTGCAGCATAGGGACATTACGAACCCTATTCCCTTGGGACCCCGCATCGTTGTGCGGGGTCCTTTTTGCTGTCGCTTCCGTGGGAAAACTTGAGAGAAATCCACAGGGCCTGTGTCTTGGCGTGCGAGCATGTGAAAAAGTCCCAGTTGGAAGGGGCTGGGCTCAAGTTCAAGTACCACTTCAAGGTTGCAAGCCCTCTACCAGCGAACATACTCAAAAAGTGGCCTTTACCTGCGTGTTCACCGAATCATCATATAAGCTGTATGCAAAGAAACCTTCTCTAGCTGGTAAAACGTTGAAAACTGCAGGTCAGAACTGCATCTGTGGAAAACCATCACGGGTCATCGTACAAAAATGTGGAAAACGTTGATAACCCATGCGCGCCCAGATGGAGAAGCCGACTTTTCAACATCCGTCTGTGGAGTGCGCTCTGTCCCCACAAAACGCTTGACTTGAGCTGGGATTGTGCTTTTCGGAATCGTGGGGATACCCTACCATTGGTTGTCCAGCCATATTGCGGGCCTCACCTTGGGTGCCTGCGTGAAGAATGTGGGGAAGGAGCGCGCGTGGAGATCGTGAGCGACGGATGGTCGCAGACCGGTTCTGCCGATTTGGGAGCCCTTAAGGGGTTGCCCAACAACATAGAGGCCGAAGGCAACGTCTTAGCCGCCATGATGCTCTCGGGCGAGGTTGTCGAGGAGGCCCTCGTCGAGCTGCTCCCCGATGACTTCTACCGTCCCTCGCACAAGACGATCTTCACGGCGATGTCCGGCATGTACGAGAGCAGCATGCCCATCGACTCCATCTCGCTCATCGACTATCTGCGCTCCATCGACAAGCTTGAATCGGTGGGCGGCGAGGCCTATATCCTCGAACTCATGGGCAACACGCTCGCGCTTGCGCACTGGCAGCATCATGCCGAGATCGTGCGTCGCGATGCCATGCTGCGCGAGATCATTGGCGCGACCAATCAGATCAGCGCGCTCGCCTACGATTCTCCGCTCGACACCAAGGAGGTCATCGAGCGCGCCGAGTCCATGCTGCTCTCGGTCACCGAGCGCGAGGTCAAGAGCTCGTACAAGGGTCTCACGGACTTCATGACCGAGGCGTATCAGGAGGCCGAGGAGGTCGCGCGCGCGGGCGGCGACGTCCATGGCGCCCCCACCGGATATCCCAGCCTCGACCGCATGCTCATGGGCCTGCGCGAGGGCCAGCTCGTGGTCCTGGGTGCCCGCCCGGCAGTCGGTAAGACCTCGTTCGCACTCAACTTGGCACTCAACGCCGCCGCCGATGGCTACACGGTCGGCTTCTTCTCCCTGGAGATGAGCGGCAAGGAAATCGCGCAGCGCTTCATTTGCGCTCAGGCCATGGTCAACATGTCGAACTTTCGTACCGGCCGCATCTCGCCCGAGGAGTGGGCGAACATCAACGAGGCGATCGGCGAGCTCAGCCGCCTCGATATCCTCATTGACGACACGCCGGGCACCACGGTCACCGAGATCCGCGCCAAGGCGCGCCGTATGCTCCACAACAAGGAGCGGGCCGTCATCATCCTGGACTACCTGCAGCTGGTGAATCCTCCGGCGGGCAAGAACTACAACGGCAACCGCGCCGTCGAGGTCTCCGAGATGAGTCGTGGCCTCAAGATCATGGCCAAGGAGCTCGGCGTCCCCGTGATCATGCTCTCCCAGCTCAACCGTTCGCTCGAGGGACGTACGGGCAAGCGCCCGCAAATGAGCGACCTGCGTGAATCGGGCTCCATCGAGCAGGACGCCGACATCGTCATGCTGTTGGACCGCTCGAGCACCGAGAGCGAGGCAGAGCGAGAAGACCGCCCGGACTTTGGCATCACGCGCGTGATCGTGGCGAAGAACCGTTCGGGCCCCATCGGAGATGTGGACCTGATGTTCCTGCCCGCTTCCACGAAGTTCTACGAGATTGACGAACACGCCGCCGAGTAATGCGCGTTCAGCCCAACCCCCCCCACGTCTGCGACATTTTGTCGCAGACGTGTCGCAGCGTGTTCGCCGGCAGGGGGCGTGTCTAGCCCTATTGAGTAATGGTGGAATGAGGCCCCGTGCCGCATCGCTGACGGCGCGGGGCCGTAGTACGCCTATAATGGGAACGCTGGGTCGATTTTGCCCGGCCGTGCCGGATAAACCCCCGGCGTACAAGACGACTCGTGCGGATCAAGCCTCCGCGCGCACGGAATGAGGAGTAGTCATGCCGTCAACAGTGTTGGTGGGAACCCAGTGGGGCGACGAGGGCAAGGGCAAGATCTGCGACTTGATCGCTCCCGAGTTCGATTGCGTCGTTCGCTATCAGGGCGGCAACAACGCCGGTCACACCATCGTGGTGGGCGATAAGAAGTACGGCCTTCACCAGGTTCCCTCGGGCATCATGTATCCCGAATGCATTTCGGTCATCGGCAATGGCTGCGTGGTGAACCCCGCGGTCCTGCTCGAGGAGATCGACATGTTCGAGGGCGATGGCATCTCCGCCGCCAACCTCAAGGTCTCCGGCAACGCGCACGTGATCATGCCCTATCACATCGACCTCGACGGCGCGTACGAGGAGCTGCTCGGCAAGAACAGCATCGGGACCACCAAGCGCGGTATCGGCCCGTGCTATCAGGACAAGATGACGCGCATCGGCATCCGTATGCAGGACCTGCTGGACGAGGAGACGTTCCGGTCCAGGCTGTCCGCGGTTCTCGACCGCGTGAATCCTCAGCTCGAGCGCATCTTCAACCTGCCCACCTACACGGTTGACCAGATTTCCGAGACCTACCTCCCCATGGCCGAGCGCCTGCGTCCCTACATCTGCGAGACGGGACTGTTGCTCAACGATCTGGTCGAGCAGGGCAAGACCATTCTGTTCGAGGGCGCGCAGGCCACGCTGCTCGATATCGACCACGGCACGTACCCGTTTGTGACCTCGTCCAACTGCACCGCTGGTGGTGCCGTGACGGGCTCCGGCGTGGGCATGAAGAACATCGACCGCGTGCTGGGTATCATGAAGGCATACATCACCCGCGTGGGCTCCGGCCCCATGCCCACCGAGCTCGACTATGAGACGAGCCAAGAGGGCCGCACTCTTACCGAGGTCGGCTACGAGTACGGCGTGACCACCGGCCGCCGCCGTCGTTGCGGCTGGTTCGACGGCGTGATTGCCCGCTATGCCACGCGTGTGAACGGCCTGACCGACATCGCCCTCACCAAGCTCGATGTGCTGTCCGAGTTCGACACCATCAAGGTCTGCGTGGCCTACGACTGCGACGGCGTTCGTTACACGAGCGTACCCGAGCACGCCGCCGCGTTCGCGAGCGCCGTGCCGGTGTATGAGGAGCTGCCCGGTTGGAAGTGCGACATCACCGGATGCCGTACGTTCGATGAGCTGCCCCAAGCAGCGCGGGATTATGTGGCCTACATCGAGAAGCTCGCCGGCTGCAAGATCTCGTTCGTTGCCGTGGGCCCGGATCGTGAACAGACCATCGTCCGCGACTGGTAACGGACTTCCCAGCCACCCGAAGCTCGGGGTTCACTCGTCGGTCGCCGCACGCTAGGCGTGCTCCCTCCTCGTTCACCCCGATCTTCGGCACCTGGAAAGCCCGTTACCTCGGACCTGAGATACATCTCTGGTTGAGTTAATTTTGAGCGGGCTCCGTTTGGGGCCCGTTCGTGCATAAGGAGGACGCATGAGCGCAACCGAGAACACTATCGACATCCTGCTGCTCGGCAGCGGCGGTCGCGAGCACGCCCTGGCGGCGAAGCTTGCCGAGTCCCCGCTTTGCGGCACCCTGTACATCGCCCCGGGCAATGGCGGAACGCTTGCCGTGGGCGAGAACGTGGCGCTTGATGCCGAGGACCCCGCCGCCGTGGCGGACTTCGCCCGCGAGACCGGCTGCGGCTTGGTCGTCATTGGCCCCGAGGCTCCGCTCGTGGTGGGCGTCGCCGACGCGGTGCGCGCAGCTGGCATCCCGTGCTTTGGCCCGGGTGCCGAGGGTGCTCAGCTTGAGGGCTCCAAGCGCTTCTCCAAGGAGCTCATGGCCCGCGCCGGCATTCCCACAGCGGCGTACGGCTCCTTTACCAGCGAGGATGAGGCACTTGCGTACGTGCGCGAGCAGGGCGCCCCGGTGGTCGTGAAGGCCGATGGCCTTGCGGCAGGCAAGGGCGTCGTGGTGGCGCTCACACTCGACGAGGCGCTGAACGCCGTGCACGGGTGCTTCGACGGCGCCTTTGGCGACGCGGGCAGCACCGTGGTCATTGAGGAGATGCTCACCGGCCCCGAGTGCACGTTGCTGGCCTTCACCGACGGCAAGACGGTTCGCCCCATGGCCACCTCGCAGGACCACAAGCGCGCCCTCGAGGGCGATTTGGGCCCCAATACCGGCGGCATGGGCGTGTACAGCCCGGTGCCGATCGTGACGCCCGAGGAGCATGCCGAGATGTGCCGCATCCTCGAGGAGACCATCGCCGCCACGCAGCGTGAGGGCATCGACTATCGTGGCTGCCTGTACGGCGGCTTCATGCTCACGCCCCAGGGCCCCAAGGTGATCGAGTACAACGCGCGCTTTGGCGACCCCGAGACTGAGGTCCTCATGCCGCGCCTTAAGAGCGACCTGGTCGAGGTCATGCTGGCCTGCGCCGAGCGTCGTTTGGATGAGATCGAGCTTGAGTGGCGCGACGAGTGGGCCGTCTCCGTGGTTCTCACGAGCGCCGGCTACCCCGGTTCGTACGAAAAGGGCAAGGCCATCACCGGTATCGAGGATGCCGAGGCCATGGAGAACGTGACCGTGTACCACGCCGGCACCGCCATGACCGACGCCGGCGAGCTCGTGACCTCGGGCGGCCGCGTGCTCGACGTGACGGCGTTGGGCGACACCTTTGAGGCCGCCCGCGACTTGGCGTACGCTGCCTGCGATAAGATCGACTTCGAGGGCAAGACGCTTCGTCACGACATCGGTCTGCGCGCCCTGCGCGGCCGCGACGCCTGGGACGCATAGGGTCGCCGTACTTTGCGCTGACCGCTCTCATGGGACGAAGAGGGTAGGAATGTCGAAAATCGGCGTCAAATTTCGACGTTTTTTCGACATTCCTACCTCTCATTTCAAAGATGCAAGTAGGAGGATGACGATGATGGACGAAGGGCGGAACGAGGAGTTCGAAGCCGAGGTCGTTGAAGCGGAGGCTAACGAGATGGAGCAGACCGAGCCCGCCTTGGTGCTCGGCGACGACGATCCGCGCGATGCTGGGCTGCACGAGCGCATCCTCTCGGAGGAGCAGGCCTGGAAGGGCAAGTTCCTCGATGTGCGCAGCGCTCAGGTCGAGCTGCCGAACGGGCGCATCGCTGGTCGCGATCTGGTTCGGCATCCGGGTGCCTCCGCCGTGGTTGCGCTCACCTCAAGCGGCAAGATTGTGCTGGTGCGTCAGTATCGCACGGCGATTGATCGCGTGACGGTTGAGATACCCGCCGGAAAGCTCGATCCGGGCGAGGACCCGATCGAATGCGCAAAGCGCGAGCTGCTTGAAGAAACAGGCTTTAAGGCATCGCGCATTCAGTACCTCACCACGATTGCGACCACGCCCGGCTTTTGCGATGAGGTCATTCACATCTACATGGCCACGGGACTCACGTTTGCCGGCGCGCACCCGGATGACGACGAGTTCGTGAACGTGGACCTGGTGCCGCTTGCGGAGCTCATCGATGCGGTGCTCGACGGCAAGATCGAGGACGCAAAGACCGTCGTGGGCGCGCTCGCCTGCGACGCGATCTCGCATCGGCTGTAGCTGGCCGGCGGCGGGGGAGGGTATTTACACCTGGGCTGGTCCTCGTTCCTGCGGAATCGCCCAGGCGCAAAAACCCTCCCCCGCCACCTGCGTTGACCTGCTCGGCGAGATTGCGGCGCGGGGGAGAGCGCCCGTGGGACGGTCGGGTTTGCTAGAGTGAAGGGTTTGTTGAGGGCTTTGCCTATGTTCAAACGGTTTCTTTCCTATTATGGGCCCGAGAAGGGGCTTTTTATTGCGGACACGCTGTGTGCACTGGTGCTTGCTGGCATTGACTTGGCGTTTCCGAGCATCCTGCGCGGCCTGACCAACGGGCTGTTCACCGAGGGGCAGGCCGCCATTATGGGCGCGCTGGGGTATATCGCCGCTGGCCTCATCATTCTCTACGCGATTCGCTGCGCGTGCCGGTACTTCGTGTCGGCGCAGGGCCACATCATGGGCGCCCGCATGGAGTCGCGTATGCGCGAGGAGCTGTTCGACCAGTACGAGCGATTCAGCTTCGCCTATTTCGACGCCCACAACTCCGGCGACATGATGAGCCGCGTGGTCAACGACCTGTTCGACATCTGCGAGGCGGCGCACCACGTGCCCGAGTGGATCATCATCTGCGGTATCGAGATCATCGGCGCCTTCGTGATCCTCTTCACCATTTCTCCGGTGCTGGCGGGCGCGATGGCACTCATCACCGCCGTGTTCGTTGTGATCATGGTGCGCCAGAACTTCCATATGCGCGCCGTGTTCGCCGACAACCGCCATCGCATTTCCGACGTGAATGCGCAGCTCCAAGACTCGCTCGCCGGGATGCGCGTGGTGAAGTCGTTTGCCAACGAGGAAACGGAGCGCGCCAAGTTCCGCGCCTCCAACGACCGTTATCTCGACTCCAAGGTCGCGCAGTACCACGTGATGGGAAGTTACCAGGCCACCAGCGCGCTCATGACTGGCGTGCTGTACGTGACCATCGTGGTGCTCGGCGGCTATCTGGTGGCTCAGGGGCAGATGACGGCCGTCGACATGGCGACGTTCGCGCTGTACATCTCGCTGTTCGCCACACCCATCGAGACGCTCGTGAACTCCACGGAGAACTTCCAGAAGGCCGCCGCAGGTTTCCACCGCATGGACGAAGTGCTGCAGACAGCCCCCGACATCCAGGATAGGCCCGGTGCTACCGAGCTGCAGGTACGCCAGGGCGCCATCGAGTATCGCGACGTCTGCTTCTCCTACCCCGACGCCGAGATCGGAGAGGACGGCGCCGAGCGCGAGCGACCGGTCATCGACCACATGAGCCTCAGCATTCGCCCGGGCGAGACGATCGCGCTCGTGGGGCCCTCCGGTGGCGGTAAGTCCACCACGTGTTCGCTGCTTCCGCGTTTTTACGATGTGACGTCCGGCTCGATTTCCATTGACGGCCAGGACGTGCGCTCGGTGACGCAAAAGAGCCTGCGCCGCGCCATCGGTTTGGTGCAGCAGGACGTCTATCTGTTCGACGGCACGCTGCGCGAGAACATCGCCTACGGCCGCCCGGGCGCGACGGACAAGGAGATCGAGGACGCGGCGCGTAAAGCGAACATCCATGATTTCATTGCCAGCTTGCCTGAGGGATACGACACGCTGGTGGGAGAGCGCGGCAGTCGCCTTTCCGGAGGCCAGAAGCAGCGCGTGGCCATTGCGCGCGTGTTCCTCAAGAACCCCGCGATCCTAATCTTGGACGAGGCGACCTCTGCCCTCGACAACGAGAGCGAGGAGGCCGTTCAGGAATCTCTCGAGCGCCTTGCTGCCGACCGCACCACGATCATCATCGCGCACCGTCTCTCCACCATTAAAAACGCGGATGAAATCGCGACGGTTGAGCATGGTCGCGTTGTGGAGCGCGGCACGCACGACGAGCTTCTCGCGCGCGGCGGTACGTATGCCCGTTACTATCGGATGCAGTTTGAGGGCACGCGGGCGCGCGACGTGAGGTAGGCGATGAGCAGCAAGCACAATATGACACCCGACGAGGCGGAGGAGCTTTTTTCCGAACTCGATTCCTCTGGCGTACTCGATCCCAATCGAGCAGCAGCGCGCGAGGGGAGGCTCAAGCGTCGGCTGCTCGCGCGACGGACGGCGGGCGAGGCCGCGGAAGCTGAGCGCGATGCCGCCGACCACGAGCGCTCGCAGGCGCGTGCCGGCAAAATCGACCCGCTGTCAGAGCAAGATCCGTCGGGCTCGCAGGTAAGTAAGGCGATTTCCCGCACTGCCATTGCGGTTATCCTGGGCGTATTCGTGTTTGTGATGGGCATGCAGATCGTGTACGGCGTGAGCAGGCGCCTGAACACGGCGAACCTGTCCGAGCGCACCAACGTCGACACGGTCTCGCACGCAATGGAATCGGGCGTGGAGTGGGGTAACGGCTTCACGCAGTTTCCCGACGATTTCACGGTGGATGAGGCGAGCGAGAAGACCGGAGCGGTCGAGGTCTCCGTGGTGGACACGGATTCGCGCAACGAGCTTGAGATTCTGTCGAACTCGCAGATTCAGGCGAGCGCCTTGGCGACCAACGCGCTGCTCAACGATAAGATCAACCGTGTTGTCTACAACGTGTACGCGCTTGTGGATAGCAAAGGCGCGTATCAGCACGATAGCCTGTTCGGCTTTGTTCCCGCGCGTGGAACGCGTCGCGCGATGCTCACGTTTGTGTGGACCAAGTCGCAGTCGAGCACGCCGACGAACATCGACTGGGAGCTCAAGATCATCGGTATGGATGACGACCTTGCCGAGGCTATTCAGGAGCAGGTGAATTCGGTGAGCTCGCTCACGGAGAACCCCGGCGCCACGCAGAGCGAGATCGACGAGGAACTCACCCTGCGCGACAAAGACGCCCTGTTGGCGGAGTAGGGAGCGGGCCGCGGCGTCGGCCGTGCCAGTCCGGTCCGGGGCATTTGGCGTGCCAATTGGGGACGTGCCCCTTTGGCACACCCAGGGGTGCACCGCGGGTGCGGCGCACGCGGGCTTAGCCCAGCAGAGCTGCGACCTTGCCGAGGGTGGGCTCGAAGGAGACGCCGCGCATCTCGAAATCGGGCTGCTCAACGGTCACACGCATGGCGTCGCGGACGAGGTCGCCCGCGAACTCAACGGCCTCGCGCGTGGTACGGCCGGTGTAGATGGCGGCGGTTAGCGCGCTGGCGAACAGGTCACCCGTGCCATGGAGCATGTAGGGGAGAAGCTCACTGGAGACCTCCTCCACGGCGCCGCCGTCGGCTGCGCTCGCGATGTAGTTGCGGATGATGGGCTCGCCCTCGTGCACGACGCCCTTGATGACGACGGTCTTGGCGCCCATGTCGAGTAGGGCGCTGGCGTTTTTCTGCACGAAATCAATGGAGACGTCCTGATCCTCGTAGGGGATGCCCGTGAGGATGGACGCCTCGGTGAGGTTGGGTGTGAGGACGTCGGCGCCGTCGACGAGCGCGGACATGGCCTTGCACAACTCGTCGGTGTAGGTGGGGTACTTCACGCCACCGTCGCCCATGACGGGGTCGACGATGCGCAGGGCGTTCGGGTACTCGCGGTACAGGCGCTGGATGACGGCGACCTGCTCGGCCGAGCCAAGGAAGCCCGAATACACGCCGTCGAGCTCCACGTTCTCCTCGCGCCAGGCGTCGAGGTAGGCCTCGAGCATGTCGGTGGTGTCGTGCATGTGGAAGACGGGGAACTTGGTGTGGGCGCTAAAGAGGGCCGTGGGCACCGGGCAGACGTCGACGCCCGCCGCACTGAGCACGGGGATCGCCACGCCGAGTGAGCACTTGCCGTAACCGCACATGTCGTGCACGGCCGCCACGCGCGGAATGTACGCGCCTTCACGCTGATAGAGTTTGGTCATGATTCAATTCCTTTCCGCGGACTTATGGACCAGCGTACGGCTCAACAGGATAGGTCAATTCCCGATAAGGTACGTAGGAGTTTTACAAATGTTCATCTTGCATTTGGGCTAGATGTGAGTTGGGAAAATCGCGCCATTTACCCTTTTGACCCCTCACCGAATATTCCGCTTGCGACTCGGGGAATTTGCCACGCCTGGCGGCATGAGGGCGTATGATGCAGATATCCGCGCCCGTTTTGGGCGGGCGCCGCACGGTAAGTTGGATTGGGAAAGGTAAGACCATGGCTGATGTGCATGAGCTTCTCGCCACGTGGATCGAGAATGTCACTGATGAAGGGCTTCTCGCCGAGCTGAAGGCGATGAAGGAGGCGGGCGACGAGAGCGCGATCACCGATGCGTTCTTCCAGGACCTCGCATTCGGCACTGCGGGCTTGCGCGGCACGCTGGGGGCCGGCACCAACCGCATGAACATCTACACCGTCGGCCGCGCCACGCAGGGCTTCGCCGACTACCTGGTGAAGAACTTCGAGAACCCCACGGTCGCTATCGCGCGCGATAGCCGCAATAACGGTGAGCTGTTCGTGAAGACCACGGCCGCTATTCTGGCCGCCAACGGCGTGACCTCCTACGTCTACCCCAAGATTTCCCCGGTGCCCACGCTCTCCTGGGCCACCCGCTACCTCGAGTGCTCCGGCGGCATCTGCATGACCGCGAGCCACAACCCCGCCGCCTACAACGGCTACAAGGCCTACGGCCCCGACGGCTGCCAGATCACCTCTGAGGCCGCTGACGCCATCTCCGCCGCCATGAACGCGTGCGACCCGTTCCATGACGTCAAGACCATGGACTTCGACGCCGCCGTCGAGCAGGGCCTGGTCAAGTGGATTGGCGACGAGGTGCTGGACGCCTACTACGACGCCGTGGCCGCCAAGTCCGTGAACAACCTCACGCCCGAGCAGATCGCCAACGCCCCGCTCAAGCTCGTGTACACGCCGCTCAACGGCACGGGTCTGATTCCGGTCACCACCGTCCTCAATAAGGTTGGCGTGACCGACATCACCGTGGTCCCCGAGCAGCGCGACCCGGACGGCGACTTCCCCACCTGTCCGTATCCCAACCCCGAGATCCGCGAGGCCATGCAGAAGGGCATCGATCTGTGCCAGGAGGTCAAACCCGACTTGCTACTCGCGACCGACCCCGACGCCGATCGTGTGGGCGTGGCCTGTGCCGATGGTGACGACTACACGTTGCTGACCGGCAACGAGATGGGCGTCCTGCTGCTCGACTACATCTGCAAGATGCGCGCCGAGCGTGGCGAGGATCTCTCCCGCAAGGTCGCCGTCACCACCATCGTGTCCTCTGCCATGGTTGACGCGCTGGCCGAGGAGTACGGCTTTGAGCTGCGCCGCTGCCTCACCGGCTTCAAGTACATCGGCGACATCATCACCGGTCTGTCCGATGCCGGCGAGGTCGACCGCTTCATCTTTGGCTTCGAGGAGAGCTACGGCTATCTGTCCGGCGACCACGTGCGCGACAAGGACGCCGTCAATGCCTCCATGCTCATCTGCCAGATGGCCCAGTACTACAAACTGCAGGGCCTCAACCTGGTTCAGGCCATGCGCGCGCTGTATGAGAAGTACGGCTACTATCACAACAAGACCGTCTCGCTGAGCTATCCCGGCGCCGACGGCGCCGCCAAGATGACAGGCATCATGAAAGCCCTGCGCGCTGAGGCCCCCTCTGAGATCGCCGGCGCCAAGGTCGAGGCGGTCGTGGACTACGCGAACTGCGTGAATGGCCTGCCCAAGGCCGACGTTATCGAGTTCGACCTCGAGGGCGGCAACAAGGCCATCGTGCGTCCCTCCGGCACCGAGCCCAAGATCAAGCTCTACATCTTTGCCAAGGGTGAGGACGCCGCGGCCGCCGATGCACTCATTGCCGCAATCGAGGAAGATGGCCGCAAGCTGCTGTCCTAGCGCGCAGTGATGTGCAATTAGGGACGGGTGCGTTTTATACATGCGTTTTCGCGCGTGTCCTGGAACTGAAGACGGGCCGCTCGCTTTTGCGGGCGGCCCGTCTTTTGATGTTCGGCTGCGCTTGGGGCGCGTGGCGGGCGGTTGAGACGCGCCGAGCGCGAGTTGGGTGAGGTTTTTCGTATTGATTTTTAATTTCGGTTGGTAGCAGACATGGTTTGCAATGAAAAACGCAGGTCGGACTCAGCTGAAATTACCTTGTACTCGCGGAATTGCAAAATTGATACGAAAAACCTCATCGAACTTGGCGGTCGGCGTGGCCATGCCGACCGCGAGGGGCTGTGAAGCCCGATGATGAGAGCGGGTTGATGGGCGAGCTGATGGACGGAGGGCCGTCGTCCGACAGCTGCCCGTTCGGCAACCGCGCTTTCGACCACCGTCCTTTACCGTATGGAGCTGATGAGGCGCGCTTTGCGGATGCAGGCGGGGATGCGCTTGCTGAGGAGGGTGACGTCCTCGGCGGTGATGTCGCTCGCGAGCGAAAGGCGCAGCGCACCGCGGGCGCGCTGCGCGGGAATCCCCATGGCAGTGAGTACGTGCGAAGGTTCGGTTGAGCCGGTGGAACAGGCAGAACCGGTTGCCGCCGCGACGCCTGCCCGGTCGAGCAGGACCACGAGGAGCTCGCCGTCAACGTCGTCGCAGGTGAAGGATGCGATCGAGGGGAGACGGCCGATTGAGGGAGAGCAGTCTAGGGCCTCTCCGTCGGAGGCACCGCTGGGTTCGCCGGTCGCGCCGTCATCCGTGGCGCGGGAGACTGGTGCATTGCGGTCCGGGAGGGCAGACGCATCGCAGGCCGGGGTGCACGGAGTTTTCGTGCCATCGGCTGAGGTGCATTTGATTGGCGTGCCGGTGAGGGCCATGTCCTCGACCTCGCCGAGAAGGTGGCGAACGAGCTCATCGCGTAAGGATGAGATGCGCAGGATGTCGGACCGGAGCGTTTCGCACGCTTCCTCGAGGGCGGTGACCATGCCCACAATGCCTGCGACGTTCTCGGTACCGGCGCGCTCACCGCGTTCCTGGGCCCCGCCGGTGATGAGCGGTGGAATGGAGAAGCCCTTGCGCAGATAGAGCGCCCCAACGCCACGTGGGCCGTGGAACTTGTGCGCGGAGAGCGAAAGGGCGTCGATGCCCAGTTCTTGCACGTCGACGGGGATGTGCCCCACGGCCTGCACCGCATCGGTGTGGAAGGGAGCACCGTGGGCGTGGGCAACGGCGGCGAGCTCGCGGATGGGTTCGATGGTGCCGACCTCGTTGTTCGCAAGCATGATCGAGACCAAGGCGGTGGCGGGCGGGGTGGCGAGTCCAGGGGCATCGCCGCCCGCGGAGGCAGTGGTGTGCCCGGGAGCCGCGGCGAATCCGGGAGCCTCGATACCGCATGCGGCGGCGCGTTCGTTGGCGGTGAGTGCCTCTTCGAGATCCTCGGCGTGCACGAGCCCCTGGCGATCAACGGGCAGGTGCGTCACCTGGACTCCTTCCCGCTCGAGCGCCTCGCAGCAGTGGAGGATCGCATGGTGCTCGATGGCGCTCGTGACAATCCGAACGGGCGTAGCCGCTCCGTAGAGGTCCCGGTAGCGCTGCACGGCGCCGCGTAGTATCCAGTTGTCCGACTCGGATCCGCCGCTCGTGAAGAAGATGTCCGACGCGTTCGCCGCCCCAAGGAGGCGCGCCATGTCGTTGCGTGCTCCGTCGAGCGCGCTGGCCGTCTCGCGCGCCATGCGATGGATCCCGCTTGGGTTGCCGAACTTCGTGGTCAGGTACGGCATCATCGCCTCAAGCGCACGGGGCGAGAGCGGTGTGGTTGCCGCACTGTCGGCGTACACATAGGGTTCGTTGGCGTTGGTCATGGCGGTCAATGGCGCTATCGAAGAACGAAGAACCAGAACAGGGCGAGGGCGATGGCGGCAAGTATCAAGATGAACAGGAGGAGCTGCACGCGTTTGCGTGCGCGATCATGCCGGGACACGAAGATGGATCGCCCTTTTTTAGGCTGAGAAATATAGCTGCTCGGCTGGCCGAGGCCCTGCTCGCCGCCGCGCCCGCGAACCTGCAGCGTGGGACTGCTCGGCGGGATGTATCCGCCCGTGCGTGCCGTGCCGCCACTCGCCTGGGCGGAACCACCCTTTCCAAGCGATGCCTTGCGTCTGGGTGTGTGCGTCTCGCGATTGCTCGCAGGTGCTCGAGGGTTGTCGACGGGCGGCAGATAGGTGGGGTCGCTGGTTGCGATACCCATGTGCTTGCGACCGGGTCGCTGGTGCGCGCCCTCGGAGACTCCGCGCGGGACTGCCGTTGGGCGCGGTGCGTTCTGCTCGTCCATGTCCACCTCGTGGGATAGCGGGTGTAATACCGCCATTGTATGGTGAATCATGCGGGAGTGCGCCCGTGGTGCCGCTGTTCGTTCCAAAACGCCCCGTTTCACCATACCGCCGCGACCTCAATTGAGGGACAGGCGCTAAATTGAGGCCATGAATGGGATTTGAATGAATGGGATTTGAGTCGCGAAGCCATGTCGTTTCGGCGTGCGCGCAGGCAGAACGCTTTGCGAGCGTATAATTCCCAACGTATGACCGCGCATGGTATCCAGAGGGGAAGCCGCATGTCTCTCGACACCAACCTGTCCGAATTCACCGCGTTCGATTCCGACACCGATCATCCGCACGACGAGTGCGGCGTGTTCGGCGTTTGGGCGCCCGACCGCGACGTCGCCCGTCTCACCTATTTCGGCCTGCGCGCTCTGCAGCACCGCGGCCAGGAATCCGCCGGCATCGCCGTGGGCGATGGCGGAACCGTCATGGTCCGCAAGGACCTGGGCCTGGTGAGCCGCGTTTTCTCCAACGCCGACATTTGCTCGCTGCCCGGTCAACTCGCTGTGGGTCACGTGCGCTACGGCACCGCCGGCGCTAAGAGTTGGGAGGCATCGCAGCCCCACCTTGCCACTATCGGGGAGGTCATCGTCGCCCTTGCCCATAATGGCACCCTTGTCAACACCGACGAGCTGCGCCGTCAGCTCATCGAGCTCGGCGTTCCCTTCAACTCAAATTCCGACTCCGAGGTCGCAGTCAAGCTCATCGGCTACTTCACGCAGGAGACGCATCACCTGCGCGAGGGTATCCGCAAGACGATGGAGCTCATTCGTGGCGGCTACGCCATGGCGCTTATCAACGAGGAGGCACTGTACGCCTTCCGCGATCCGCACGGTGTTCGTCCGCTGGTGCTCGGCCGTCTGACCAGCGACGAGGGCCTCGCCGCCGCCGATGCCGCCGCCGCGGCCTCCGCGCTGCCGAGTGATGCCGCGTCCGCCGAGGACTTGGTGGGCGATGAGGTGCTCGCCTCCACCGCAGGCTGGGTCGTTGCCTCCGAGACCTGCGCGCTCGACATCATTGGCGCCGAGTACGTGCGCGATATCCGTCCCGGCGAGATCTTGCGCATCAGCGCCGAGGGTCTCGTGTCCGAGCAGGGTGTCCCTGCCGCCGAGAAGAGCGCCCACTGCATCTTCGAGCAGGTGTACTTCGCCCGTCCCGATTCCATCGTGGATGGCAAGTCCATCTATGCCTGCCGCTACGATATGGGTCGCAAACTGGCGCTCGAGTGCCCCGTTGAAGCCGACATGGTCATCGGCACGCCCGACTCCGGCCTGCCCTCCGCCGAGGGATACGCCTTCGAGAGCGGCATCCCCTACGGCACCGGCCTTATCAAGAACCGCTACGTTGCCCGCACGTTCATTGAGCCCACGCAGGAGCTGCGAGCCATGGGCGTGCGCCTCAAGCTCAATCCTCTGCGCGATGTGATCGAGGGCAAGCGCATCGTTGTCGTGGACGACTCGATTGTGCGCGGCACCACCATGGTCCAGCTTGTCCGCATGCTGCGCCAGGCGGGCGCCAAGGAGATTCACATCCGCATCAACTGCCCGGAGGACATCTGGCCGTGCTTCTACGGCGTGGACACCGGCGAGCAGAGCCAGCTCATCTCCGCGACCAAGTCGGTCGAGGAGGTCTGCGAGTTCATCGGCGCCGACACGCTCGCATTCTTGTCTGTGGACGCTTTGCTCGAATGCGTACCCAAGGCGGGTTACTGCACCGCTTGCTTCACCGGTGAGTATCCGGTCGCGATTCCCGAGAGCTTCGGTCGCGAGAAGTTCATCAAGGGATACGTGCCGCGCAACCTGACCAAGCCCGAGCTCGTGACCGAGACGTGCGTTGTTGATAAGGCCGAGGACCGCAGCTGGGAAGAGGCGCACGAGGGCTAAGACGAGGCGTGCCGTCGCGTGCCAATTGGGGACGTGTCCCTTTGGCACGCGTCACGCGTAATGCGAATAGAACGGGTGCGCGCGTGTAATGTCGAAAATGACGCGCTTCAATCGCGATTTTTTCGACGTTGCACGCGCGGCCCTGCAACGAGGCGCCCGCGACTGGCCGCATCCGCTCCCAATTGAGGGGTTTGGTCGATGCGGGCTGTGCCCTGCTATCATGCTGTACTAGGAATTCCCTGGGTCGAAAGGAACCTCACATGGCCGAGAGCAAGCACGTTACGTACGAGGACGCCGGCGTCGACACCGCCGAGGGCGGCCGCGCGGTCGATGCGATCAAGCAGATGGTCGCGGAGACCAACCGCCCCGAGGTCATTGGCGGTATCGGCGGCTTTGGCGGCCTATTCTCCGCCGCGGCGCTCAAGGACATGGAGGATCCGATCCTCATCTCCGGCACGGACGGCGTGGGCACCAAGCTCGTGCTCGCCCAGATCCTCGACCGTCACGAGACTGTGGGCCAGGATCTTGTCGCCATGTGCGTGAACGACATCCTCGCCTCCGGCGCCGAGCCCCTGTTCTTCCTCGACTATGTCGCCATCGGCCACATCGAGGCTGAGCACATGGCCAAGATCGTCAAGGGCGTCGCCGATGGCTGCAAGCTCGCAGGCTGCGCGCTCGTGGGCGGCGAGATGGCCGAGCACCCCGGCGTCATGCGTCCGGACGACTACGACCTCGCTGGCTTCACCGTCGGCGTCGTCGACCGCCCCAAGATGATCGATCCAGCCAACGTGCGCGAGGGCGATGTCATCATCGGCTTGCCGTCCACGGGTGTCCACTCCAACGGCTACTCGCTCGTGCGCAAGGTCATCGGCGTCGACGGCATCGTGCCGGGCACGCCCGAGGCAGAGGCCAAGAAGGCTGAGCTCGAGACCATCGAGGTCGCGCCCGGCGTCCTCCTCGCCGACGCGCTGCTGGCTCCCACCCGCATTTACGTCAAGCCCATCCTCGAGCTGCTCCGCGGCGAGGCCGGCAAGCATGTGCACGCCATCGCCCACATCACCGGCGGCGGCATCACCGAGAACCTTAACCGCGCCCTGCCCAAGGACGTTGACGCCCTCGTGCTGCGCGACGGTGCCAAGATGGGTTGGGCCGTCCCGCCGGTCATCACTTACATCTCCGAGCATGCGGAGCTCGCGCCCAACGAGGCCTGCAAGACCTTCAACATGGGCGTCGGCCTGATGCTCATCGTCTCTGCCGAGGATGAGGCCGCAGTCACCGAGGCCCTCGTCGCCATGGGCGAGAAGCCCTTCCGCGTGGGCACCTGCGTTGCGGGCTCCGGCGAGGTGAAGTACGCAGATGAGCAGTAGGGACGAGGCCCAGGCGGCCGCCGACGAGTACCGTCGCCTCATCGAGGAGGCGGCCCTCGCCCCCGAGGCGCTTCCGAGCGACGCGTTTTTTGGCGATGCCGCAGAGCGCGAAGTGGATGCCGGAAATACCGCCGCTTCGCATGCGCGACCCGGTATCAACGAGCTGCAAGACGAACGCGCCGCGCAGGACCAGGCGGACCGTGCCCCGTTGCCCATTGGTGTGCTGCTCTCGGGCTCGGGCACCAACCTCCAGGCGCTTATTGACGCAATCGATGCCGGCGAGCTCAACGCGGAGATCAAGCTCGTGGTGGCGAGTCGTCCTTCCGCGTACGGCCTCAAGCGCGCCGAGGCTGCGGGTATTCAGACCCTCACGCTCTCCAAGGAGACCTATGCCGACCCCATCCAGGCGGATGAAGTCATCGCGCACGAGCTTCTGGCTGCCGGTTGCGAATACGTGATCATGGCGGGCTATATGCGCATGGTGCATGCACCACTGCTCGTCACGTTCCCTGATCGAGTGATCAACATCCACCCCGCCCTACTTCCCAGTTTCCAGGGTGCCCATGGTATCCAGGACGCGTTCGATCGCGGTGTCAAGGTGACGGGCGTTACGGTGCACATTGCCAACGCGGTGTACGATATGGGCCCGATCATCGCCCAGCGTGCGCTCGTGGTCGAGGAGGGCTGGGACGTCGATACCCTCGAAGAGCACATCCACGCCATCGAGCATGTTTTGTATCCCGAGGTGGTGCAAATGCTCGCCGATGGTCGTGTCCACGTGCGGGAGAACCTTACGGTCGAAGTGCGTTAGTCGTGTACGAGAAGCGCGCGCCGGTGTCTTATCCGGCGCGCGTTATTTGCAACTCGCCATGGTCGACCCTTCGAGCTCTCTTCTCGCTTCCTTCTGAAGCACCGCTCTTCCATAAGGTGCGCCGTTTACCGATGTATTCCGTCCGTCTGCCATTTCACATAAATGTGGCGGGAATCAGAAAAATCGGAAGAAAGCCCCTAGAATGCCTTCCTGTCTAGTGGGTTAAACAATTGGGGGGCGAAAGACCCTCAGTGTCAAATGCACATTTGTATATGCATAACAACAAAGCTGGTATCTTTCTGAAAAAACCAATAGAAAATGAATAAAATCGAATAGAAGATGCATAATCCGAGTGGATTTCTCCTTCACGCGCACCAACGTGAATCCGTACAGTGAAGCAATCTATGTTGGGGATGCCCATGGATCGGCAAGGCGTTGGTTGCTGCGGATTGGCGCTCGGACGCCAGCCGGTAAGGTTCCTTGCCGAGACGGGGATACGCAAACGGAAGGGGATGCGTATGAAGAAGCTACGCTGGGGAGGAGTCGTCGCGTGGTGCCTTTCGGCGCTGTGTGCCGCGACGATGCTCCTGCCTGCGCAGAAGGTGTACGCCGCCGAAGGCAACTTGGCGCTGAACAAAAACGCCGTTGCCGACAGCCAAGAGGCCGATTCGGTTAAGGCGAAGAACGCGACCGATGGCGACACGACTTCGAAGTCGTCTCGTTGGGGTAGTGCGGTTGACGCCAGCCATGGCGAGCATTGGATTTACGTTGATCTGGGCAAGGACGAGAAGGTCTCGTCCGCAAAGGTCTACTGGGAGGCCCGCAAGGCCACGGGATTCAAGATCCAGGTCGCGAAGGCCGAAGATGCAAAGGATAACGACTCGACCAAGTGGACTTGGAAGGACGTCTATACGACGACCGAGCGCCCCAAGGACAAGACGAGCGTCATCAATTTCGATACGACGTCTGCGCGCTATGTTCGGCTTCTGATCACCGGCTTCACGGGCAATGACCCGTATGGCGATGCCGTCGATTGGGATGCGGTCTCCATTTACGAGCTCGAGGTATATGCCGACAAGCAGACAGAGACGCCTGATGAGCCGACTACCGAGGCAACCAACCTCGCACTCAAGAAGGCCACCAAGGCCAGCAAGGACTACCACAACAAGAACGGTGCCCGTGCAGTCGATGGCAAGAAGGAGAGCAAGAGCAACGATCGCTGGATGACCGAGACCGCGCCGACCCAGTGGCTGCGCGTTGATCTGGGTAAGGAAGAAACCATCAAGCACTTCAACATCCAGTGGGAAGATGCCTCCAACTACGCAACCAAGTTCGAGGTGTACGTCTCCAACGATGAAAGCGTCTGGAACGCCGAGGGCGACAACTACCAGAGCTGGGGCGCCCCGGTTGTCAATGAGCAGAACAACACTAAGGGTCTCAATGAGATTACCCTGAAGACTCCTGCGACCGGTCGTTACCTCCTACTGCGCGTCACCGGTATGAGCACAGGGTATGGTGTCTCCTGCATGGAGTTCGAGGCATGGAACCAAGTGCCCGCTGCGCCCGAGAAGCAGCCTGCGGACTACCTCAACGACATCAAGGTCGCCGAGGTCACTGCCGACACCAAGACGCTCTCCTATACCCTGCCTGAAGACGTTCCCGAGGGCTACAAGATCAAGTACAACGGCACCGACTACGAGCAGGTCATCGATCTGAATGGCACCATCTACCGTCCGATCTCCGACGTGACCGTCAAGGCCTCCTTCAAGATCGAGAACACCAAGGACAACACGGACTACGCGTTCAAGGAGTTCGACGTCAAGGTCCCCGGCAGCATGACCGCCAAGGCCGAGGCTAATGCCGCGCCGCAGATTCTGCCTGAGCTCCGCGAGTGGGTTGGTGGCGAGGGACAGTTCGCCGCATCTGCCGCCAAGCGCGTAGTGTACGGTCAGGACTCGCTCAAGGTCATGGCCGAGGACTTTGCCGCGGATTTCCAAATCATCACGGGCGTTAAGCTCGAGGTGGTCCAGGGCACCGCAGCCCAAGCTGGCGACATCTTCTTCACGCTCGGCGCCGACAAGGTTCAGGGCCTCAAGGATGAGGGCTACCTGCTCGAGGCGAGCGCCAACAGCATCACCGTCAAGGCCGAGGCCGTGGCGGGCGCCAACTGGGGCGGCAAGACCATCCTCCAGGGCATGAAGACGGGCAACTCCACCTTCCCGGTGGGCACCACCCGCGACTACCCCCTCTACAAGGTGCGCGGTCTCATCCTCGACGTGGGTCGAAAGACCTTCACGCTCGACTGGCTCAAGCAGATGACCGAGCAGATGGCATGGTTCAAGCTGAACGACTTCCAGATTCACCTGAACGACAACTATATTCCGCTCGAGGAGTACACCAAAGCGGGGAAGGATGTCTTCCAGGCGTACTCTGGCTTCCGTCTTGAGTCCGACATCAAGAAGGGCGGCAACGACGGCAAGAACCAGGCCGACCTCACCTCCACCGACGTGTGGTACACCAAGGCCGACTTCAAGGAGTACATCGAGCACTCCAAGGCGCTTGGCGTGAACATCATTCCCGAGATCGATACCCCGGCGCATTCGCTGGCGCTGACCAAGGTGCGTCCCGACCTGCGTCACGGCACCGATGGACGCCAGAACGACCATCTCAATCTCACTACGCTGTATAACGATAGCCTCAAGTTCGTCCAGAGCATCTTTGACGAGTACGTGAAGGGTGGCGAAAATGCCGTTTTCGCCGGCTCAGATGTCATTCATATTGGCGCGGATGAGTACAGTGCCGACGGCAACGCATACCGCACGTTCGTGAACGATATGTTCAAGTATGCCGAAGGGAACGGAAAGACTGCTCGTGTGTGGGGTTCCCTCACGAGCATCAAGGGTACAGTTAATGTCAGCGGCATCTCCGAGTCTGGCCAGCGCCGCCAGATGAATCTTTGGAACCCTGGTTGGGCCGATCTTAAGCAGATGTACGATTTGGGCTTCGAGCTTATCGACTGTCAGGACGGTGTCTTCTACGTCGTTCCGAATGCAACGTACTACTACGACTACCTGGGCGATGCTGCTTACACCGACGGACTGAACAGCATTAGTGGGTACTCTGTTCCCGCTGGCGATCCGCAGATGATCGGTGGTGCATTTGCCGTCTGGAACGACATGTGCGACAACCAGGAAAACGGCATGTCCGAGTATGACATCTATGACCGCATCAACCGCTCCGCTGGTCTGTTCGGTGCCAACAGTTGGGGCAAGAGCGGCTCGATTGATACCGCTGCCGCCAAGGAGATCGTTGCCAAGCTCGGTGACGCCCCCGGTAGCAACTTTGGTTACGACGTCGCAACTACCGAGGATGGCACCATCGCTCAGTGGAACATGGACGACTTGTCGGACGCCTCTGGCCTGAAACGCGACCTTGTCGAGGGCGAGAACGCCAAGATTGAGAAGGTTGACGGCCGCAGTGCCCTCAAGCTCAACGGCGGCGAATCCTACGTGTCCGTCAAGGACGACGCCCTTACCACCCTCGGTTTGGGCAGCGATCTGCGCGTGAAAGTTAAGCGTACGAGCGCGTCGACTGACGAGCAGGTTCTGTTCGAGTCCGAGTACGGTGCTATCAAGGCGGTTCAGAAGGACACCGGCAAGGTCGGCATCACCCGCGAGAACCGCGATTACTCCTTCAACTACACCCTGCCGGTCGACGAGTGGGTTGAGCTTGAGTTCAAGAACGAGTTCGAAGTCACTACGCTGTATGTCAACGGCGAGAAAGTAGAGACTATCGGCTCGACCGGTAACGGTAGCCGCGGCAAGCTCAAGGCCACGTGCATGCTCCCGGTCAATACGCTGGGCTCTGCCACGAACGCCTTTGAGGGCTATGTGGACGATGTACGCGTGACCGAAGCCTCCGAAGAGCCGCTTGCTTCGACAATGCCTCTCGACTACGCGGTCATCACCGCTGAGAAGGTTCTTGCCGAGCAGGACGTCCCCGGGCTGCGCGCACTTCTTGAGCAGGCATATGCCCTGTTCCTGAACGCCAATCCGGCCAAGGCAGACATTGACAACCTGGTTGCGCAGATCAACGCTCTGCTAACCGACCAGGACGGCAAGCCTTCCTACGAGGCTGCCGACTACTGTCGCCTTGACGCCTACGCGCAGCTTCAGCTTGACGGTGACGCCGCAGCACTGTTGAACGAGCTCTTTACCGACGCGTCTGTTGCGCGCGTTCAGGCCGCATGGGCTCAAGTCCGCGAGAACCTGCCTGCGGGCATGCAGTCCACGGTCGATTCGTATGAGAGTGCCATCGTGAGCGCGCTTGACGCGCTCGAGCTCAAGACGGGAGGCGACCTCACGCTTGTTGATCAGGGCAAGCTTGCAGCAACCGCCAACTCGGAGCAGACTGAAGGAGAAAACGGTAAGGCCTCAAATGTTCTCGATGGCAACCTTGGTACGTACTGGCACAGCATGTACAGCCCCAGCAAGCCCAGTGGCCCACATAGCATTACTCTGACCAGCAAAGAGGACGTCATGACGCTTGGCGGACTGGTGTACACCGCTCGCAGCGGCCACGGTAACGGTACGGTTCTCAAGTATACGGTTATGGCATCAGAAGCTGGCACTGACGAATCGATGGTTGAGGTGGCTAAGGGTTCTTTGAAGGATGCCGATGGTGCGCAAACCATCACCTTCGATAAGCCTGTCAGGGCAAAGGCGATCAAGCTCGTTGTCGATGAGGGCAAGGGCGGCTTTGGCAGCGCCGCCGAGCTCAATCTGATCAACGCCGATGTAAAGCCCGACTACACGACCCTGCAGACGCTGGTTGACGCCGCGAAGGCCATTCAGAAGGACGGTTCGTGCGAGCACGATGCCTTCACGGCCGAGACATGGGATGCCTTGCAGGCCAAGATCGCCGAGGCCGAGAAGGTCATTGCCGATCAGAGCGGCGACGTCAACTCCGTCTTCGCACTCAAGGGCGAGCTCGCTCAGGCAATTGAGTCTCTGCGTCTTGACGAGAAGACAGCCGATCCCGACGAGGACGAGTTCACCGTCACCTTCGACGATCGCATTCCCGGACATGAGGATCGTGTAATCGTGGTCAAGAGGGGTGACAAGGTCCCCGTTCAGCCCATGCCCGAGCTTGCCGGATATCTGTTCGACGGCTGGTTCACCGATGGCTATAAGGGCGGTTGGAAGAACAAGTGGGACTTCGACACGCCGGTCACGAGCGACCTTATGCTCACGGCCAAGTGGGTCGAGGACGGGGATGCTCCCGTTGCTCCCGAGACGCCCGATGATCCTTCCGATGAGCCTGGCGCGAACAAGCCCAACGGCGGACTGCCGACCACCGGAGACAATTCCATGCTCCTGGTGGTGGGTGTGGGCGCAGCTGCCGTCATCGCAGTTGCGGCAGGTGCGGTCATGATTGCCCACAGCCGCAAGACGCGCTAGCGTCGTCCCCCGCACTCCCTTGGTGGCACGGGGCTCTCTGCGCATGCGGAGGGCCCCGTGCCTTGTGTGCTGAGGGCCCCGTAAAGGGAAGTGTGTGGGAATGCTCGAATACCATCCGCATCTAAAAGTGCGTGTGAGACAATAACCAAATGTGTGAACACGGGACTCGTCGCCCAAGCGACGAACCATACAGAGCTACGAAAGAAGACCTCAAATGGCAGTGAGTAAACGAAGCGCCAAGATCAAGCGCGACCCGGTGCCCGAGGCGGCGCCAAGCAAAAAGCAGGTGAAGCAGGCGCGCAAGGAAAAGCTTTCCAAAGCAGGCAAGATTGTGCTCGTGGTGATTGGCATCGCCGCCATGTTGCTTTCCGTGAGTGCGATGGCGTGTTCCGGCGTGCTCAACCAGGTGCAGAGCCAGGAGGACTATAAGCTCACGGGTGGCGTCGCGGCAACCGTGAACGGCGTCAACATTAAGGAAGACACCGTCACCGAGCAGATCATGAGCCTGCGCCAGAGCTCGTATGAGAGCGATGAAGACTGGGCGACGTACTTGTCTCAACAGGGGCTTACGCCCGAGAGCTATCGCGAGAACGTCATCGATTCCATCGCCCGCCAGTACCTGCTCACGCAGGCGGAGAAGGAGTACGACATCACCGTCTCCCAAGATGACCTTGACGAGGCCTGGGACGAGGCGGTTGAAAACTACGGCGGCGACGAGGACACCTTTGTTGATATGATTACCCAGTTCGGGTTCACCAAAGAGACCTACCAGGAGAACACCAAGAGCTCGCTCGCTCAAGAGAAGCTGCGTGAGAAGGTCGCATCTGTCGAGGACCCCACCGACGACCAGATCGTCTCCTACATCAATGAGAATCTCGACACCTACAACGATGCCCGTCGTTCGTCCCACATCCTGTTCAAGGTCGCCGACGATGCAACTGATGAAGAGAGCGCTGAGGTTGAGGCCAAGGCTCAGGAGGTGCTTGACAAGCTGAACGCCGGCGAGGTCGAGTTCGCCGATGCGGCGAAAGAGTACTCCGAGGACTCATCCGCCGATGACGGTGGCGACGTGGGCTGGGATAAGCTCACCACCTTTGTGACCGAGTATCAGGATGCGCTCAGCGCGCTCTCCACGGGGCAGATGAGCGGTCTGGTAAAGACGACCTACGGGTACCACATCATCCTGTGCACCGATCAGTTCAACGTCGAGAGCGTTTCTTCCGCTGACGAGATCCCCGAGGCTATCCGTGATGCGATTTCGAGCAAGATCAAGACCGAGGAGGAGAGTGCGAAGTACTCCACGTGGCTGAATGATTACATTGACAAGGCCGACATCAAGATTAACGAGATGCCCGAGGATGCTCCGTATAACGTCGATATGAGCAAGGCGAAAGCGGACGAGGACACGGATTCCGAGGAGTAGGGGATAGTAATGACGTACGAAGAGCTTCATGCCGAGATGGTCGCCGCTATGAAGGCGAAGGATAAGGTTCGTTTGGGCGTCACCCGTCTGGTGCTGGGCGAGCTCAAGAACGCCGCATCGCGCGGCGGGGCGCATGAGATCACCGAGGAGGAGACGACCGCCCAGATCAAGCGCACGCTCAAGCAGACCAACGAGACACTCGAGATGTCTGAGAAGGCGGGCAACAACTCCGAGCGCACCGAGAACCTTCGCGAGCAGGTGGCCGTGCTCGAGAGCCTGCTGCCCGCTCAGGTGTCCGGCGACGAGCTCGCGGCCCTGATTGACCAGGTTATCGCCGAGATCGGCGCGGAGTCCAAGAAGGATATGGGTCGTGTGATGGGTGCGCTTACCAAGGCGACGAACGGGAACTTTGACAAGTCCGCCGCCGCGCAGATGGTGGGAGCCCGCCTGGCATAGCGCGTGTAAAAAGGGCACGTGCAAATGAACTGCCTCCCATTTCTTGGACTGGAAAATAAAGTCCTCGAGATGGGAGGT